>JAAFIA010000075.1 GCA_013298545.1 Bacteroidota bacterium
ACATCAACAGTACAAATCAGGTTATCTACTTTATTGGCTGCCGCATACATGGCCGCTTCCCAAATTTGACCTTCCTGAAGTTCACCGTCGCCGTGCAACGAATAAACGATTCGATCTTCTTTATTCAATTTCTTTGCCAAAGCTGCACCGATGGCAACCGACATGCCTTGACCAAGCGAACCAGAAGCCATACGAATGCCCGGAAGCCCTTCGTGTGTTGTCGGATGGCCCTGTAAGCGTGAGTTGAGCTTACGGAACGTATTTAGTTCATTTACAGGGAAATATCTGTTTCGAGCAAGGGTGCTGTAAAACACGGGCGAGATGTGTCCGTTGGAGAGGAAGAACAAATCTTCTCCCGTTCCATCCATGTTAAAATTGGACGGATGATGGTGCATAATTTCGCCATAAAGACCAACGAAAAACTCGGTACAGCCCAAAGAGCCGCCCGGATGCCCCGAGTTGACGGCATGAACCATACGTACAATATCGCGACGAACCTGTGAACAAAGTTGTTCGAGTTCCTGAAGTGTTGCCATAGCTAAAAAAACGCTTTCTGTTGTGAAATTTTGCTCAAAAGTACGTGTGTTTCAGAGGGCGGCTCTGTTCTGTTAATAACATTTGATGCTTGTTGAAAACTACGGCAGACGGGCCAATGTTCCTTGAAACCAAAAGTCGGCAGATACCTTAACTTTGCCCCCCTGAGTAAAAACCGGACGGTTTTTGCCAAAACCAGATCGAAATACTTTTTTCTATGTCTCTCAAATGCGGCATCGTTGGATTGCCAAACGTTGGAAAATCCACGCTGTTTAACTGCCTCTCCAATGCCAAAGCGCAAGCGGCAAATTTTCCTTTTTGTACCATTGAGCCTAATGTGGGCGTAATTACCGTTCCCGACGAACGCCTCAATAAACTCGCTGCATTGGTCAATCCACAACGCATTCTACCCACAACGGTTGAGATTGTCGATATTGCCGGACTCGTTAAAGGCGCAAGCCAAGGCGAAGGATTGGGCAATAAATTCCTCGCCAATATCCGCGAAACGAATGCCATTTTGCATGTTCTCCGTTGCTTCGACGACCCAAACGTGGTTCACGTGGACGGATCAATCAATCCGGTGCGCGATAAAGAAGTCATTGACCTCGAATTGCAGTTGAAAGACCTCGAATCGGTTGAACAACGCATGAAACGCATTGAAAAACAAGCCAAAACGGGTGCCGATAAAGAAGCGAAAAAGACCTACGAAATCCTTTCAGAAATAAAAGATACCTTGCTCAAAGGACAATCGGCCCGTTCGGTGCAATTGTCGGAAGACGACCTGAAACTGATCTACGATTTACATTTACTCACCATCAAACCCGTGATGTATATCTGTAATGTGGATGAAGCGTCGAGCAAAACGGGTAACAAACACACACAGGCTGTTGCCGAAGCTGTGAAAAGCGAAAATGCCGAAATTCTAATCATTACCGCCGCAATGGAAGCCGAAATTGCAGCCCTCGAAAGCTACGAAGACCGCAAAGCATTCCTTTCGGATATTGGTTTGGAAGAACCAGGCGTCAACAAACTCATTCATGCAGCCTACCAATTGCTCGACCTACAAACGTATTTTACGGCGGGTGTTCAAGAAGTACGTGCATGGACCATCACCAAAGGCATGTCGGCACCACAGGCGGCTGGCGTGATTCATACCGATTTTGAAAAAGGATTCATCAAAGCCGAAGTGATTGGGTACAACGATTACATCACCTACGGTTCAGAGAGTGCCTGCCGCGACAATGGCCGCCTCCGAATCGAAGGCAAAGAATACATTGTTGCCGATGGCGATGTGATGCACTTCCGGTTCAACGTATAACGAAACTACAACATGGAAAACGTGCTTGGATTACTGCTTACCGCGTCGATGTACCTGATTGTTCCGGTGCTGGGCGGTTTGTGGCTATTCCGGCGGTTTGTAGCACCACGTTCCAAGATGCTCAGTTCTGAAAAAGGCGCAGGTAAAGTCATCGCACCACTTTTTCGGTTGGTATGTGTGGTATGCGTGTTGGGAATTGAATTGTTGGTACTCACGGGCGTTAAAAACATGTTTTGAAATAAGAGTAGCGCATAAAATAGATTTTCACATAAATAGCGACAAGACGTATGGCAGAAAAAGTCAATTACAACGAAGACAGCATCAAATCGCTCGATTGGAAAGCACATATTCGGATGCGTCCGGGTATGTACATTGGTAAACTCGGCGATGGCTCTGCGCCGGATGATGGTATTTATATTTTGGTCAAAGAAGTCATCGACAATTGTATTGATGAGTTTGTGATGGGTTACGGCAAGTCGATTGAAGTCAGTATCAAAGATGGTATGGTTTCTATCCGCGATTACGGTCGGGGCATTCCACTTGGTAAAGTGATTGACTGCGTTTCTAAAATCAATACCGGTGCGAAATACGATTCCGAGGCGTTTAAGAAATCGGTTGGATTGAATGGTGTTGGTACCAAAGCGGTCAACGCCTTATCGTCGTGGTTTCGGGTGCAAGCCTTCCGCGATGGCAAATCAAAATTGGCCGAATTTGAACGTGGCGAAGTCAAGAAGGATGAAAAAATTAAAGACAGCACAGACAAAAACGGGACGTTAATTACGTTTCGTCCCGACGATACCGTTTTTGTTAATTACCACTTCATCAACGAGTACGTTGAAAAGATGTTGTGGAACTATGCCTACCTCAATGCTGGCCTCACCCTTTGGTACAATGGCAATGCCATTCGTTCCGAAAATGGTTTGCGCGATTTGTTGCAACAAAATTTGAGCGGTCCAATCGTTTATCCGATTATTCACCTCAAAGGCCACGACATTGAAATTGCCATGACGCATAGCGATCAGCAATACGTTGAAGAATACTATTCGTTTGTCAATGGCCAACATACCACACAAGGCGGAACACACCAAGTTGCGTTTCGTGAAGCGGTTGTGAAAGTGGTGCGCGATTTTGTGAAGAAAGATTACGAAGCCGTTGATATTCGCACGTCGATTGTGGTCGCGGTTAGCGTCAAAGTTCAGGAACCTGTTTTTGAATCGCAGACCAAAACAAAACTTGGTTCGCAAGATATTGCGCCTGGTGGAACATCGATGAAATCGTTTGTGCTCGATTTTCTGAAAACCGAACTGGATAATTATTTGCATAAAAATCCTGAGACGGCCGATGCGATGCACCGAAAAATTTTGCAAAGTGAACGCGAACGCAAAGAGCTTTCAGGTATCCAGAAATTGGCGCGCGACCGAGCGAAAAAAGCCAACTTGCACAACCGCAAACTACGCGATTGTCGGGTGCATTTAACCGATCTCAAAGATGAACGTCGTTTGGCTTCTACGCTCTTCATCACCGAAGGCGATTCTGCAAGTGGCTCCATCACCAAAGCGCGCGATGTCAATTCACAAGCCGTTTTTAGTTTGAAAGGAAAACCACTCAATGCGTATGGCTTGACCAAAAAAGTGGTTTACGAAAATGAAGAGTTCAACCTCATTCAGTCAGCTCTCGATATTGAGGATGGATTGGATAGTTTGCGCTACAACAAAATTGTTGTTTCTACGGATGCCGATGTGGATGGCATGCACATTCGCTTGTTGTTGCTCACGTTCTTCCTTCAATTCTTTCCCGATCTGGTAAAAAACGGGCACTTGTATATTTTGCAAACACCGCTTTTCCGTGTGCGTAACCGCAAAGAAACAATCTACTGTTACTCGGAAGATGAACGCCGCGCGGCTATTGCCAAATTGGGTGCAAAACCTGAAATCACACGATTCAAAGGGTTGGGCGAAATTTCGCCAGATGAATTCAAACACTTTATCGGAAAAGACATTCGTTTAGAACCTGTAATCATTGGACGTGATGCGAATATCCCGCAAACACTTTCGTATTACATGGGAAAAAATACCGAAGAGCGTCAGAAATTCATCATCAGTAACCTGCGTGTTGAAAAAGACCTCGTTGAAGAAACTGCATAAAACATATTTCATAAGTACGCTTAGTAACAATGGCTGACGATACCAATTTATTTGACGAAAACAATCCTGCACCCGACGACCAGAATCACAGTGAGTCGAAGGTGAAACAGGTTGCGGGCATGTACGAGAACTGGTTTCTCGATTATGCTTCGTATGTCATTCTGGAACGTGCTGTTCCGTATGTAGAAGATGGTTTAAAACCCGTACAACGCCGCATCCTGCATTCGATGTGGGAAATGGAAGATGGTCGCTACAACAAAGTAGCCAACATCATTGGCAATACCATGAAGTATCACCCGCATGGCGATGCTTCCATTGGGGATGCCTTGGTTCAGCTTGGGCAAAAAGATTTGCTCATCGACATGCAAGGAAACTGGGGCAATATTTATACGGGTGATAGTGCGGCGGCTGCGCGTTACATCGAAGCGCGTCTTTCAAAATTTGCGTTAGATGTTGCCTTCAATCCGAAAACAACAATATGGCAAGCCAGTTACGATGGCCGCAACCGCGAGCCTATAACCATGCCCATGAAGTTTCCGTTGTTGTTGGCACAAGGTGTAGAAGGTATTGCGGTTGGTTTGGCGTGTAAAATTCTGCCACACAATTTCAACGAATTGATCGATGCGTCGATTGCTTCGTTGCGTGGTAAGAAAACCGATATTTTACCTGATTTCCCAACGCAAGGTTTAGCCGATTTCTCGAATTACAACGACGGTTTGCGCGGGGGCAAAGTGCGTGTACGTGCGCGCATTAAAGTAAAAGACAGCAAAACGCTCATCGTTACCGAAATTCCGTTTGGTACAACAACGGTTGGTTTGATTGATTCGATCATTGCGGCCAACGATAAAGGCAAAATCAAAATTCGGAAAATTGAAGACAATACAGCGGAGTTTGTTGAAGTGATGATTCACTTGCAACCCGGTGTATCGCCCGATAAAACGATTGATGCGCTCTACGCATTTACCGATTGCGAAATTTCGATTTCGCCCAATGCGTGTGTGATTGAAAGCGAACGTCCGCGTTTTGTTGGTGTGAATGAAATGCTGCGTATTTCGGCAGAACGCACCAAGGAATTGCTCAAGCGCGAATTGGAAATCGAACTCAAAGAATTGCAAGAAAGCTGGCACTTTTCTTCGTTGGAGAAAATCTTCATCAAAGAAGAAATGTACATCGACTTTAAAAAATATGCCGATCGTGCTACGTTGTATGCTTACTTATACGAGCGTTTCAAGCCATTTCGCAAAAAACTCTTGCGCGATATTGTCGATGAAGATTTAGCGCGCCTCACGCAGATTCCAATGATTCGCATTACGCGTTTCGATAGCATCAAGGCGGACGAGAAGATGAAGGAGTTGGATGAACGCATTGGTCAAGTGAAACATCATTTGGAACATTTGATCGATTATGCGATTGAGTATTTCAAAGAATTGAAAAAGAAATACGGCACAGGCCGCGAACGCAAAACCGAAATTCGTCAGTTTGATGTCATCGAGAAAAGTCAAGTGGCTTTGTCGAATGTCAAATTGCACGTCAACCGCGAAGAAGGCTTCATTGGTTTTGGGCTGAAAAAAGATGAGTTTGCGTTTGAATGTTCGGATCTTGACGAGATCATTATTTTCCGCAGCGATGGGGTGATGATGGTAACAAAGGTTGCTGAGAAAACATATGTTGGCAAAGACATCATTCATTTAGCCATTTTCAAAAAAGGCGACGAACGTACCACGTATCATCTTGTGTACCGCGATGGTAAGCAGGGCAATGTGATGGTCAAACGATTCAATGTTACAGGCGTTACGCGCGACAAAGAATACAACCTCACACGCGGGGCAAAAGATTCGAAAGTGCATTATTTCAGTGTGTGTCCGAATGGCGAAGACGAAATCATTTCGGTTTTGCTGACCAAAAATTCGGGTGCGCGCAAATTGGAATTTGATATGGATTTGCGTACCGTTCCTGTCAAAGGCCGCGATGCACAAGGAAATATCCTCACGCGTTATCCGGTTCAGAAAATTACGCTCAAAGCAAAATCGAAAGCCGCCATTCAAAAACAAGTGGTGTATTTCGACGAAAAATCGCACCGCTTGACGTATGAAAAACGTGGCAAACGCTTGGGCGAATTTGGTCCAGAGGATAAAATTTTGGAAGTTACCGGAAACGGAAATTATCGCCTAACGGGTTTCGATTTGAGTACATATTTCGACGATGATATTGTTCTCATCGAAAAATTTGATCCGAAAGCGGTATGCACCACGATTTATGTTGATGGCGAAAGCAAACAACATTTTGTCAAACGATTTGTGTTTGAGCCAACAGAAAAGAAAACGGTATTCATCACAGAGCACGACCAGTCTAGGATTGAAGGCATCTCAACGAGTTCGGAAGCGCTTGTAAAAATTAGTTATGCCAAAGTAAAAGGCGAAGAGCGCAAAGACGATACGTTGAAAGCCGAGTCGATTATTGAACTCCGCAACATCAAAGCGAAGGGAAATAAATTGTCGCCGTACAAAGTAAAATCGGTTGAAGTGATTGATCCGTTTGCAAAAGTTTCGGAAGAAGAGATTGAGGAAGAAGTAACCGGACTTTCGCCGCTAGAGCAATTGCGTCAAGATAAAACGGAGAAGAAAGACAAAGGCGGTTTGCCACAAATGGAACTTTTTTAGATGAGCACAGGAAAAACAGCAGTAGTATTTGGAGGAACGGGCCTTATTGGTTCGTTCCTTCTTGATTTATTGCTCAACGATGCGCGTTACAGCGAAGTCAAATCGTTTGTGCGCAAATCATCGGGCAAGAAGCACCATAAATTGGACGAAATCGTCATGGATTTTTCGAAGGCCGATGCGTTTACACATTTGGTTAAAGGCGATGCTGTTTTTTGTTGCTTGGGAACAACGATTAAGACGGCTGGTTCACAGGCCGCATTTCGTCGTGTTGATTTTGAATACGTGCGTTGGGCGGCGGTGAATGCGGCGCGCAATGGCGTGAAACGCTTCTTGGTGGTCTCTTCGCTTGGCGCAGATGCGAACACGAAGAATTTTTATTTGCGTACGAAAGGCGAGATGGAAAAGGCGGTTGACTTGCCGGAATTTGAAGCGTGTTTTGTTTTTCGTCCGTCGATGTTGTTGGGGGCGCGCAAGGAAGTGCGGGTGGGGGAGATGATTGGAAAATTTGTGATGTGTGGTTTAACACTCGTTATTCCCAAGAAATGGCGTGCGGTGCAGAGCGAGGCGGTTGCGCGACTGATGTTGGAAAAAGCGAATGCGGTGGATGCAAAAGGTTTTTGTGTGATTGAGAATGCAGATTTTTTTGAATGAAATAAATGGAATGCCGCAGGATTGCAAATCCTGCGGAGCGTAGTATTTTATTTTAATGGTTCCGTAGGATTTGCAATCCTGCGGAGCGTAGTATTTTATTTTAATGGTTCCGCAGGATTTGCAATCCTGCGGAAAACAGAACAATTAATCAATTAAAAATATATTCCATGTTGCAGAACCTAGCCATAAAACCCAAGCAATTATTCCTGATCGATAGTTTTGGAGCAATGCTTACGGCTTTTTTGGTGGGACTTATTTTGCCGCGGTTTGAATCGTTTTTTGGTGCGCCGCGGTTTACGTGTCATGTTTTAGCCCTTATTGCAGTTGGCTTTGCGGCTTATTCCATGATTTGTTATTTTTTTGTGCATGCCCAATGGCGCGCGTTTATGCGGGTGATAGCGTTTGCAAATTTGACGTATTGCTTGTTAACACTGCTGCTGCTTATTTATGGTTATCAGTTGTTGACTGTTTGGGGCGTACTTTATTTTGGTGGAGAGTTGTGTATTGTTGCAACGTTGGCTTATTTGGAGTTGCGGATGGCTAGGAGAGAAAGCCGATGAAAACTATTTGACTTATTCCGTAATCGAATTCCCATTTCGCTGAAAAAAAATTACTTTCGATACATGAAAGCCTTGCTTTTCCTTTTTATCCTTTGTTCGCAGCTTGCATTTTCGCAAGAAGACACCTTAGGTCAGGCAAATAGAGCAAACGGTCCAGTCATGCAATTGTTGTTTGGAAAAAAAATGCACCAAACTTCATTCTACAACCAAACATCGACCTTGAAGGAAGTATCGTTTACGCAGCCCATCAATGTCCTTGGTCTTGGCTGTCATGGAGGATTTAACGTCGGACTGCGTTATCACTATGCGGGGCATATTTTGTACGCGTATGTGCTACCACAAGAAATTCGTGTGGATAGTTTGGTGGGAAAACTTACAGGATTTTATTTTTCTGCTTCTGTTGCCGGTTTCGACGTATTTAAAAAGAACGAAAAATTTGACTTCATTTGCTCCATTGGCTTTACAACTGGCCGATTGAAAATAAATAGAAATGAATTGTTGCGACAGAAAAATGGGTTTGTCGCCCCAATGGCATCAACGTGTTTGAAAGTGGCTGTTGGTAAAATCGTTTTGGGTATAAATGCCTATTATGATTATGCGATTAATGCTGGCGAATGGCGCAAAACGATTTTTGCAAATGCAACGAAAGCGCCAATCGCGAATTTTAAGCAAACAGGCCTGACAACCTTGTTTTTTATTGGAAAGAATGTTTAGTATTGTTGTGTGTGATTGCTTATCTGATCGGTTCAGATTTTGAGCTTGAATAAATGAACTTCAGTTATAACAGCAAAAAAGATGATAGACACAACTACAATACATGATGGAATGGTAGAAATTCCAGCAGGAAAGATTGAATTGCGAGATGATCGCACAAAACAACAATGGATGGTTGAGATTCAAGCATTCTGGCTCGCGAAATTTCCTGTTACGCAAGATTTATATGTTTCGATTGTCAAAGAAAATCCAAGCACTTTTAAAGGAAATGAACTTCCTGTTGAGTCCGTTACTTGGAAAGATGCAGCCCTGTTTTGTAATTTATTATCTGCCAATACCGGATTGACACCTTGTTACTTGTTTCAAGAGCAACAGGAAGAAATTGGTTTCAATGCTTCTGCATCAGGTTTTCGTCTGCCAACAGAGGCTGAATGGGAATACGCATGTAAAGCTGGAACAACAGCGATTCGTTATGGCCAATTGAATGCGATAGCTTGGTATAAAGCAAATTCCGAAAATTCAACACACTCAGTAGGACAAAAAGAACCGAATTCATGGGGGCTTTACGATATGCTTGGGAATGTTTGGGAATGGTGTACAGATATTTACGATGAAAATGTTTACGGTTCCTATCGCATTTTCAGAGGTGGTGGTTGGTTCGATGAAGAGCGAAGTGTCATGGCAACAAATCGCAGAAGAAGTCATCCATTAAAATTCAGCATCGACGATCTTGGATTTCGAATTGCACGAAATAAGTAAAGCAACTATATAAAAATTAAAAAATCACATTGCGATGAACCACATACAGCTAACGCTCTTGCTAATCGTATGCGCGCTATTTCCATCGCAACTCGATGCACAAGCCGACACCACAGCATTTCCATACATCGATCATTTCAATTCGGCCTATTTCGAGAAACAAGTTTTTGCTCATCGTGGCGGTTATGCCAACGGACCGGAAAACACACAGGAAACAATTCTGTTCAACTTGCAACGCAATATTCATTGCATCGAAATTGATATTCAATTGACGAAGGACAAGCAATTGGTGCTTTTTCATGACGAGACTATTGAACGCGTTTTGCAAACAGAGCGCGTGGCAAAAGTCAATGAACTGACGCTGGCCGAACTGAAGAAAATTCCGCTCCGCGATAAACGGCTGGGCGAGGTTTACATTACAGCCTTCAGCGATTTGGTGGACACTTTAACGAAACTCATTCCCGCTCGTAAGATGGACTTTCTTCTCGAACTGGATTGGAAACCGCATGGCGACGATTGTGAAGTGGCTATTCAAGAATTGCTGCGCATTGTTAAGCCCAAAGCGATATTGCTTGGCGATAGTTTGTACAATTATTTTTTCCTGAGTTCTTTTTATCCCGAAGTATTGAAAACGCTCCATCGGCTTGCTCCTGAAATTGTTACGGGTTATGCTATGCACAACAACCCCGACAAAGGAAAATTCATGGCACGACTTGGCGTTTTAGCAGCACCCATTATTGTCAGGCGTTTCGATGTTGAAATTGTAGAACCCAATATGTGTATGACAACGCCGCGACTGGTGCGCAAATGGCATCGTCGAAAAAGATTGGTGTGTACTTATACCCCCAATTCGGCTTGCGAAAAAGCGTATGTTCAAAAACTCGGAATTGCCTATACCACCAATTGTCCCGATGGAACGTGTGTGGGCGATCCGAGCGACCAACCGGGTAAGCCTAAGAAATGGTGTAAAAAATGTGCGGAATGATGAGGTGGATTTGTGATGATTTTTGTATTAATGCTACTTCTTTTCTGAGTTAGATTCATCGAAGGAAGATTTCATGGCAACGTTGTATCTTTTTTTTCGTCTGCCGTTATGAAAGCAAATCTGATCCCAATGAAAAAGCTAGTTCTCTATTCTTTCATACTGTTTTTGGCGTTTTCTGCCCAAGCACAAGTTTCCCTGCAAGTAGCGCTCGCCAACCCGCAAGCCGCCCAGCAAATTCAGCTTTCAGGCAATCCTACAGAAGTGAATGTGTTTATTCGCAACGCGCCAACCTTTAAGGCTCTTCAGTCCTTGACCATTTCAGGCTTGAACGATTCGCTGTTGGGCAACCGCTTGTGTAAAGCCTTGCAACCGATGAACACGCTGACGTATGTGTATTGGGATAATTGTTTACTGACGCGTTTGCCAGAAGGCTTCTCGAATTTGAACGCCGTAAAATCGGTGCGTATTTCGGGATGTTATCTCTTGAACATGGCTGTTGTCTATGCACAACTGCGCCAAATGCCGAGCCTAGAACAATTGGATGTAGAAGTGAATGAAATGGATCTTTTTCCGGCCTCGTTTTCGGGTTTGCGTCATTTAACCAAAATTCATTTGACGAATAACGATAAATCCTTGGCCGATGGTTATGCGGCCAATATGCGTGGCTTAAACGCATTACGCACAACCGAAACGAAACAATTGGGTTTTGATGTAGCCGGAGAAAAAAATTCTTCTTTGCGTTTGGAATATACGTGCTTCGATGCTGTTGTTGCACGTACACATTTGGATGCGATGCTGGACGTGATGCAAGGGGCTGTTGGCTCAACGGGTGTATTGGTGTTGCCTGAGCGGTTGCGGGCGTTTGACCGGAAACATCCTTTTGTGAATCGTCCGTTTGCTGGAATCGATGTGTTGAAGAATGTCTATGCGGTGGACGCGGCGCGGGGAACAAAAATTGATTATCCGAGCGGAACAAAAATCACGGTTCCCGCCAATGCCTTTTTGGATAAAAATGGATCGCCCGTAAATGGAACGATTACACTCGATTACCGCGAGTTTCGCGATGTGGCGGATGTCATTGTAAGTGGAATTACCATGCATTACGATTCGGGCAGTGTTGCGGGTCAGTTTAAATCGGCGGGCATGTTTGAACTCAATGCTTCTGTAAATGGTCAAGAAGTTTTTCTAGCACCCAACAAAAAAGTAGAGATGCAGTTTGCTGTTACCGATTCTTCGTCGGCGTATAATTTTTACGAATTGGACGAAAAATTGGGCTGGGTCTATCAAGGAAAACCGGGCCAGAAAACGGAAGTGCGCGAAGCTGTTGTTCAAAATCCGATCGCATTCACGAAAGCCATGTTGCTCTTTAAAAGTTTGCAGCAACGACGTTTGCCACAAATCGGCGATACCACACATTTTGACGAGCGTTTTGAAGATCTTTCCTATGCCTATTTAACAAAACGAAAAGACATCTACGACCGCAAAGGAAAATTGAAATTTATATACGGTTTGCAAAAAATCAATTTGCGAAAAACAGGCACTGGAAAAAATTGCACCTACTTTACGGTTTCCTTTGTTAAATGGCCCAATCACCGCGAACTGGGAACCTATTCGCCTTACACTTGGCGCATTGATCAAAAGATGAATGCAAAATCATTCAAAGCCATGTACGGGAAAAATGCCGAGTTCATCGATGCGCGTGTAAAGTACGAAGGCGGTCAGCATACACTTGTTCTGAAAAATCGGTTTGGTTTCAAAGAAATTCCAGTAACGCTTGGTCGTATGCGCGGCAAAAAATTTGAACCCGTTTCTAAAATCAATGCCGATCGTTTGCACCGCAATTATATGCGTCAGTTAAGTATTTGTAAGCGTTCGTTCGAGCGTGGCATTACCAAAGAGAAAAAAGCATACGCTAAAAATATACTGCAAGCCAAAAAAGATTCTTTGAACCTTTGGAAGGATATATGCGAAGCGATGACACCAACAGAAAAAAGCATGACACATGCGGAATGGCTTGCCGAATACAAACGTCTTGCAAACATGGAAATGTCGGCGATGGATAACGCTGTTGGAAATTTGAACAATGTGTTGCGCAGTTTGTCGCTAGCTGGTTTTGGAATTTTCAATTGCGACCAAATTCAACGCTTAGATCGTCCGGTAGAAGTGTTTACCATTTTGAATACGCCTGAAGCACCCCAAGGATTTATTGCTCAAACAATTTATGTCATCGACAAGCGCGACAATTCCGTGTTGACCTATTATGCAGGTGGTTATGGTAAAGTTGCACCGAAGGCGAAAAACAAAGCGATTTGGACGGCTTTCAGTCCGTATTCACAAAACACCATGCTGGGTGTCGATGAGAAAGGTAATATGGCTGTTGTTAAATCGGAAGGATTTGATGGACGAAATTTTACACGCAATAATGAGGAAGAATTTGATGCCAAATTAACCACTGGCAATGCGTCAACGGTAGCCGATATACGCCAACTCATTTTTGATTGATTCTGCTGCTTGCCCCATCAGCTAAAAATGCGTTCCGATTTTTCGGAACGCATTTTTTTATTGTTTCTGAAAACTCAGTTCTTCGCGTTTTGGTCTTCCTTTTTCAATCCCTTCGAGTCGAACGGTGAGTAAGTTCTCTTTTTCGAGTTTGTAGATGATGCGTTGCGGAAAATCGTGTTCTTTATTTTCAAAAATCCAAACGTTGTCTTTATCGGAAAACATTTTGAACAACACTGGGCCTGGATTTTCGGGAACAGTAGCGATGTAATATGGAACACCTTCGATGAGGTCGATCCGAAGCGATTCGCGGAAAACGGTATCGCCTTGTGGCGAGATGGCAAGTCCTTTACCCGTAAACCCGTTAGCACCAGCGCGTTCCCAATTTTCAGAAAAGGTTAATCCTTCGGGAGTGCGTCCTTGCCAGTTGCCGAGCATCCATTCCAAAGCACCAAGTTTTTCATACGAATTGCCAGAGCAGCCGATCAGTAAAGTGGCGAGTAGGAGCGAAGCAATGAAAGTGAGTTTACGCATGGTGCAAATTTACAATGTTCCGGTACACGATTCGGCTTTTCCATGAATTGCAGGGCGCTGCGAAATTTCGTGGTAGCAAACAATATCGCCCTCGCAGAAATAATGCGTTACGAGGCTTTTGCGAGTGGTTTCGGGCGCGGTAATGGCTTCGCCGCCATGTAAGAGGTTGGCATGCCAGAGAAACAGATCGCCTTTTTTAGCCGTGAAAATTTCTTTTTGGAGTTTTTTCTCGGCAATGAGTTCGGCAATTTTATGTTCATAATTGCCATATAAATCATCGCCCACCGCAAGGGCATTGCTGCTATGCTCAAAATCTTCGCCCATGATGTAGGGCAATTTGTGGCTTCCAGGATAATAATGGAGCAAACCACTTCCTTCGCGCAAGTCTTCAAGCGCAATCCATGTTGCTGCTAAATAGCCAAGCGGCTCGGTAGTCATGTGAATACTATCCGAATGCGTGCGTTGTTGCGATCCTTTGAGGAAATTGATGGTTTGAAAAGGCTTGGCTTTGCGTCGGAAAATAAATTCAAGCAAGGCAATGAGTTTGGGATCGTTCATGACGACACAAATCGCAGGCGATTTCTTCCAAGCATTCATGATGCGCGAATTGGTATAATCAAACGCAATTTCGTTGTTGCCGACGAGCGTTTGCAATTCGAGGCTGATTTGATCGCAGGTTTCGCGCGGTAAGAACGCTGGAATAATTAAGTAACCGCGCTCAGGCCATAGGCGCAATTGTTCTTGCCAGCTCGTTTCAAACGTTTTTAAGCCTTGGTCTTTTTCGAGTTCGGCAAGTGCATTTTTTTGATCGAGCCAAGGAATATCGTGTCCTGCTTTTGTAAAATCACGGTGCCGAATGGATGCAACAACACTTCGCGAAACGCCAAAACGGTTATACAAGGCCGCGTTTTTTTTCAACTGTTTGTAATGACGTAGGTTGTATAGCAAATGAACAATTCGCAGACGGCGAAATACAGACCAGTACGTTTTGAAAAACCCCATGATTGACGCGAAGATAAAGGAAGTTTTTACGACAAAGGCTTGTATCAGTCGAAAACAAAAATCCACGCACAAAAACTGTGCGTGGATTTTAAGAGTAGCGAGGACGAGAGTTGAACTCGTGTTCGCCCGAGGCGAATATGAATCTACGCCTCAGTTATTGGGTAAAAATCCACGCACAAAAACTGTGCGTGGATTTTAAGAGTAGCGAGGACGAGAGTTGAACTCGTGACCTTAGGGTTATGAATCCTACGCTCTAACCAACTGAGCTACCTCGCCAGAGGAATTTTAATCATTCAATACGAATCGGAATGTTGATTCGTTATCTCTTCTCAAGTCAATCGGTATCGATTTTCTTTTCGAATCGGGCGCAAATATAGAATTTTATCAGGCTCGAAAAAAAAAGGATCGATTTTTGTGAAAAAAAAGATGCTTTTGCATCCTATATTTAGCTTACCTTTCTTAAAATTCTTCTTCTTATGAAGTCTATTCTCCTGATTCCAGCCTTTTTGCTGACCATTTCGGCAACTGCGCAACAGTTTATCAATGGCGGTTTTGAACAAACCGAAGCCAAAAGTTGCGAATACAACCTTTCCAATAAAGCCTTTTCGGATATGATGACAAGCGTTTATGCGTTTGGAGCAGGTGATGAGTGCGATATTCAATCGAGTGCCTGTGGACGATCAGCCGCAATTGAAGGGAAATTCTTCATTTCGTTGGCTACCCGCCCTAACTTATCCGATGCCGATGCAATTGCCATTGAACTTGACGAACCTTTTGTTCAAGGCAAATCGTACAGCATTTCGTGGTACGAACGCTCTAGCACCGAATTATACTCCACACGCGATTCGGTTATTTTTACCATCTCTGATCGGCCTGATCGTGCGGGTACGCGCATCCATGTCGCCTATCCGAATCCAAATAACTGGTTACAGCAAAAATTGACCTTTAAAGCACCCATCAGCGGAAAATATTTGACCATTGCCAATTCTGCTACCGAACGCGGCTGGAATTTTTTCGATGCGTTTACCGTTGAAAAACTGGCTAAAATTCCGCAATTAACCATCGAATCGCCTACTTGTATCGATTTCCCGAAAGCTCGTTTGTCTGGCAATGTGAAAGACGAAGAAGTTACCGTCAATGCCAGTGGCGCAATTCGCGAAATCTGGCTCATGAAAGATGGTAAAACCGAAAAATCATTGCCCGGAAGTGGGTCTTCGTCTCAGAAAATCAAAACGCAGAATTTGGAGGAAGGCGAATACATTGTGCTGATTAAAACCGATGCTGGTTTCGAGCAGGGGAAGTTTCGGAAAGAGTAACCTGAAATTTATCGCATAAAAAAACCTTCTCCAATCAGAGAAGGTTTTTTTATGGATTTGTGTGCTATTTAGTTATTCAACATAACTGGCATAATCAACATCAAAATATCTTCGCCATTGTTGTCTTTCGACGCTGGCAATAAAATACCCGCACGATTTGGCGCCGACATTTCAAAAACAGCCTCTGGGCTATCTAGGTTGGTCAACATTTCAACCAAGAAGCGTGAGTTGAATCCAATTTCCATGTCTTCGCCAACATACGAACAGGTAAGGCGTTCTGTCGCTTCGTTTGAGAAGTCGAGATCTTCGGCAGAAATATTGAGTTCGCTACCGGTGATTTTCAAACGTACTTGATGCGTTGTTTTGTTCGCAAAAATGGCCACACGACGAATGGATGCGAGCAATGAAGACGTATCAATGGTCATTTTGTTGGGATTCATTTTCGGGATAACAGCCTCGTAGTTTGGATATTTCCCATCAATCAGACGGCAAACGAGTGTTGTTCCAACGGTTCCGTCTGGCGCAATGCCCCAAGAAAAACGCGCATTGGCTGGCGTTAATTCAATACGAACAATGCCATCTACTGAACCAACAATGTTTTTGATCAAGTTGAGTGGTTTGCGTGGCAAAATGTTTCCGGTATGGAAATCAACTTTAATATCGGTACGCTTGTAGCGAACGAGTTTGTGTGCGTCGGTTGCGGCGAAGGTGATGCCGTCGGCAGAAAAATCGACATAAACACCTGCCATAACTGGACGCAGTTCGTCGTTACCAGCCGCAAAAAGTGTTTTTGAAATGGCGCGACCCAGAATAGACGCATCCAATTCAACCGATTTGCCGTTATCGAGCGAAGGCGATTTGGGGAACTCGTCGCCGTTTTGTCCCGTGATTTTATACTTTCCGTGATCGGAGGCGATTTCAATCGCAAAACGTTTCTTATCGACCGAGAAGGTTAACGGTTGTTCAGGAAACGTTTTCAACGTGTCAATGATCAGACGAGCCGGAATGGCCACATTGCCGGTATCTTTCGATTCTACGGGCAAATGGGTGGTCATGGTGGTTTCCAGATCGGAAGCCGAGATGGTCAACGAACCTTTATCAATCTCAAACAAAAAATTGTCGAGAATAGGTAAGGTGTTTGTTGAGTTAAGAACGCCATTCAGCATTTGAAGCTGGCGAAGAAGCGAAGAACTAGAAACAATAAATTTCATTGGAGAAAGTCGTTAAAATACGCCTCAAAATTAGGGCATTTGAAAGCCAAGAACCGTTTCTCCGCACCATTTTTTAACCGACTTGTTAACAAGTTGGTTTTCTGTTGAAAATCAGTCGATTAATATTGGCTTTTTCAACCGCTTTGATAGAAACTTATTTTTTGGGAAGAAAGTAGTCGGGTGTTTGCATCAATTTCCCAAACACAAAATACTGAACCACCACAAAATCTTGCCCATTGTTGATTGTTGCATACAAACGATCCACATCAAGGGCTTTGCCATTCAATGTTTTTCCAGTTGTATCATTCTGAAATGCAGGATCTTGGTCGCCATACTTCATGTAAAACTTCACTTGGTTTACCTTGCCTTTATCATCGGTAACCGTAAGCATGGCCGAGTGTCCAGAACGTATAATGGAGTCTTTGGTGGCCGGTTTGATGCCATTCTCGATGGTCTCAAAACCAATGTTGTTGAAGTAAGAAAGGTATTGTTTTACAGCAATCGTATCAAAAACAGAAGGCTTTCCATAAATATCCGTCAAGCCAAACGTTTTACCATCTGCCCCCTGAGAAACAATATAACCCAAAGCCGGATTTTTCCGTTGCTCAAATTTTACGCTGCGAATGTTGGGGGCGTAATACCGAAAAACGGTCCGGTCGCGCCACTCCGACTCGCGGGTAAAATAGCGCGAATTGAGGTAGCCATTAAATCCTTTGATTTCCATAACAAATGGCTCGGTTGAGTTTTCACCAGTTTCGGGATCGGCAAGAAGCATGTATGTTCCGGTATTGTCCATGGTCTCGTCGCCCACGTAGTATTTCTTCACGAGTTTATCGCCCACATAGATCTCAACTTTCGTTCCACCTGTTGCGAGGCGTTTGATGACGTTTTCGCGGGCTTTTTTTCCAACCGGACTTTGAACAGTTAAATCGTGCATGGTTTGCAGCAGGTAGTTTACTGCATCGGGACGGGCGATGAATTTGCCGTTTACTTTCCAGCCATCGGCTTCGCGGGTAAGCGTTGCCGCATGCAAACCTTTATCAATGAGGTAAACTTTGGTAATGGAGGCCGTATCAGCAATAGCGAAATCGCTCAATTCTTTGCGAATCGTTCCCGCTCCTTGATTGCGGATAAACCAGAATGCGAGTCCGCCCAAAACCAAAACGGCTACTAAATAAATGAGGTTACGACGTGTCATAAGTTGAATCGTGCTATTTGAATGATCTGGCTACAAAGTTCGTATTCCATTTCAGATTTCAAGACAATTTTCGTGATTGGTTTATATGAACTTATAAACGGGGTGTTCTGGTGCTTAGTTGGGGATTTGGATCCTAGATTTCAGTTTCGATAACGCAGACATAAGATCCGAGCTAAACAAATAGGAGTTTCCCCAATGAGCGATTTGCTGATTTGGGAAATTGGCGAATGGATTGCGCCAATTCAGTAACTCACCAACTCACCAATTTTTATTATCCATGAGTCAAAAATAAATTCAGTTACGGCATGGTTTTTTCTATTTGTCAAACGAACGATTAACTTTGTAACAAACCAAACTAAAAACATAAATCATCTGATGAAACGAATTGCGACGATGTTGGCTGGCGGAATGCTTTTAATCATAGCAACTGCAGCTTTTGTATGGAAAAGCGACGAACCCGAAGGGCTTGATGGCCGTACGTTTAAAGTAACCATCACCGAAACCAAAAAAGGGAAAGCGGGAAAACCAGAAGAAGGCGAAATTTCCTTTAAAAGTGGAAAAATGCGCAGCAAATGGTTTGGTACCGAAATGGGCGCCGAGGTAGTAAAATACGAACTTGTTGTGGATTCGATGTACACCGAAGATGGCGAAGACATTCCATACATTGAATTCCAAGCCGAAATCACGAATAAACTCGAAGAGGTTGTGAAGTTTTCAGGAACACTCGATGGTTATTCGCTTCAAGGTACTGCAGAGTTATTCAAAAAAGACAAACTCAAACGACACGTCGATTTTATCGGTGGTCAAAAAGAGAAAAAAGGAAAGAAGTAAGGTTATAAGTTCCAAGTTCCAAGTTTCAAAGGAATGCGGTTTGAATAAATAGTCGTTTTTGAAATCACAAATTCCAAATCTCAACTACACTTGCTGTCGCTTGAGATTTGGAATTTGCTTTTGGGACTATCTTTTTGAACTTGATTCAGAAGCCTCGCAATTGATACTTGTATGTGTTTTGGGTGTGGATTTGTGCCTTGGAACTTAAAATCGTCTTGCGTTTACACTTCGAAACATTTTGGAACTTGGAACTTGGAACTTGGAATCTGGAACTTGGAACTTGGAACTTGGAATTTCCCCCGTTATTTATTTTCCGTAATCGCACTTACAATATCGGCTTTGTCAATTAGGCCAACATTGCGCCATACTACTTTCCCCCCTTTGTACATCAATAAAACAGGAATAGACGTAATGTTCATGGAGTCCGCCAAAGCAGGTTCGGCATCGACATCAATTTTGATGATGCGAATTTGACTTCCCATTTCGGTAGCAATTTCGTCTAGTCGTGGCGAAAGGATTTTGCATGGGCCGCACCAAGTGGCACTAAAATCAAATAAGGTTAATTGTGCTTCGCTGGCAAGCTTACTGAATCCGGCTGTTCCGAGTTGCGCAGGTGTAGAAGGTGTGTCGGTTGTAGCTGCTGTTTCTGTTTTTTCAATAGGCAAATTCGCGATCGACCAAGCACGCATACCACCATCGAGTTCAAGCACGTTAGCAAATCCTTTTTCGCGCAAAAATGCGGCTGCTTCACCACTACGACCGCCCGATAAACAATAGACATAAACCGGATTATTTTTATTCAATGACGCTGTTTGGGCTTCAAAATCAGTGCCATTCCAGTCAATGTTTTGTGCGCCTTTGATGTGTCCGTCGGCAAATTCACTTGGTGTTCGTACATCGAGAATTAATCTACCGTCGCTCGTGTTGGCCACTTGTTCTGCAAACGATTTAGCATCCAATTTATGTGGAATTGCTGATGGGTTGCAAGCCGCAACAAAGAATACGATAGCGAATACAAAAAGGTGAATGCGTTTCATGCGAGTTGCCAGTTTTTAAAGCGATCAGAATTTAGATTTAAGTTGTTCTTCAAGTCCTTGAATGAGCAAATCGCGTTTTGAAATTTCGAGGCGAAGGCGCTCAATTTCTTGACGCAAGGTTTCGTTTTCGGTTTGCACTTGAATGGTTTCGGGTGCCCAGATATTGACGTTGTAATAGGGTTGATCGGGCTGTGAGGCATCGAAATCGGTATCGCGAAAAAAGCTGTAGAGTGGAATGCGCAGCTCTTTCGAGATGAGTTCGAGTGTACGAATTTCAATGGTGTTTTGCTCAAGTGTGCGATCGAGATCGGCTTCTGTTGTACCGAGGTGATCGACAAGCGTTTGGTAGGTAAAGTTGCGCGAACGGAGAACGGCAAC
>JAAFIA010000076.1 GCA_013298545.1 Bacteroidota bacterium
CGTATCTCGCGCTGGGGGCTTCGTACATGCTTTTTGATCCGTACAGCGATTTGCGCGACGCCAGCAATACACCATATCACTACTGGTCAGATGGCGCAATCCGAGATCAACCCGAAACAACAGGCAATCCATTTACTTCCGTTTTGTTGCAACGCGATTATACCTACGAAACGCAATTAAAAGATTCGACTACAACTTATGCGCGCAACGCCATTGCAATTCCGTTGGCAGCAGGTTTTCGTTTTCGGTTTGGACAACATTTGGGAACAGACCTGCGCTTAGGATATACGTTGACGATGACCGATTACATCGACAATGTGAAGGCTGGTGGCAATGATGCGTACGCTACCGCTGGTGTAAGCTTGTGGTATAAATTCGGTGTACGCGAAAAAGAAACAGGTCCAACGGCTGCCGAATTATTGAATGCCGATTTCGATGGCGATGGTGTTGCCGATGCAAATGATGCTTGCGAAGGAACGCCTAAAGGAATTAAAGTCGATCGGAAAGGTTGTCCTGAAGATAGCGACAACGATGGCATTGCCGATTATTTAGATAAAGAACCCAATTCAGCCAAAAATGCGGCAGTGGATGGAAATGGCGTTACGATTGACTTTGCGAAGATTGAACAACAACAATTAGAAGATTCCATTCGCGAAAGCAAACGCTTGAATTTTCAGTTGAATCCTTCGATGGAGACCTTGGCCGAAAATAATCCAACGGCTACAACAGCAAAAACAACATCCAGTTTACCAATTGATTTTCAACCTGCGGATAAAGACAAGAATGGCTTGATTACGGCAGATGAAATCAATTTTGCGATCGACGATTTTTTTGATGGCAATGGAAATTGGACAGTAGAAAAAATTAACCGCTTAATCGATTATTTCTTCGAGCAATAAAAACGACTCCTTATGCTACGCGCACTTTTAATCTTCGTCAACTTTTTCGCAATCTGGATTGCAGGTCTTGTATCTGGAGAGCCAACAGCTGATCTCAATGCACCACGCACCGTGAAAGCGGGTGGCGAATTTATGGTGGAAGCGGTCATTCATAAAGGTGATGCCAAAGATTTTCTGCGTTTTGCACAAACGCTTCCTGCTGGATTTACAGCTAGTCCAATGGAAACCGATGGCGGTACATTTTATTTCGAGCAACAAACAGTGAAAATTTTATGGTCGAAACTTCCTGAAAAAGCAGACCTGAAAATTTCCTATAAAGTAAAAGTGGATGCAAATATGGCTGGTGAATATCAAATTGCCGGAAAAATTTCTTACGTCGTCGATAATTTACCGAAACCTGTTGCCTTGACTTCGCTTTGGGTAACTGTTGGTTCGGGCGGCGATCCGTTAGTGAGCAATCCGGTTACCACAGAAAATACAACAGCCACTTCAACCACAGCCACCACAACGACTGCCATTGATTCTACGGTGCGTCCAGCCGCTATAGTAACCGCTTCGCGTCTTGTGCCAACCGAAATGGTGAAAAACGAATTTCAAGTTGACATTGCAGTAGATAAAGGCGATCTGCGCAATTTCGCCAAAATTCAAGATTCCTTGCCTGATGGATTCAGTGCAAAATTAATCAAGAGCGATGGCGCTGAATTTGAGTTTAAAAACAACGTCGTTACATTTCGTTGGTATGCTGTGCCATCTAAAACAACATTGAATGTGAGTTACAAAGTAATTCTATCGCCAGATGTCAGTGGTGCACAAACTATTCGTGGACATTTCTCTTACATCGAAGATGATAAAGGAAAGAATGTGTTCATTGCACCATCAACAGTCAATGTAGAAGTAAACCCAGCTTTGGCGCAGGAAAATACCACGAATACCAATTCAAACGAAACAACGACCACCAATACCGAACGTTCTTCGGAGAACACAACCAACACCAATAGCGCTTCGAACGAAACAACAACGAATACCAATGCCGCAAATGCAACCAACTCGGAAAATACGAGCAATACCAATGCGACAAATTCTTCCAATACAGAAACAAGTTCAAATGCAACAAGCAATACAACGAATACGAATTTGAACGCTACTGAAAATACAAGCAATACGGCAACCAATACCAATACCGAAAATTCAAGCGCAACAAATACGTCAAACACGGCAAACAACGCTACCAATACGGAGAATACAAATACAACAAACACAACGGCCAATACAGAAACGGCAAAAGCAACCACCGCCGAATTAAATGCTTCTAATACTGCTTCAGCTCTCGGTATTCGTTACAGTGTGCAGATTGCAGCCATGAGCCGTATGGTTCCGATTGCGTTTTTTGCCAATGCGTTTAGTATTTCGGGACCAATCAATGCCGAACAAATAGATGGCTTGAATAAATATACCACAGGTGCATTTACAAGTTATGCCGATGCGCGCAACCACCGCGAACTGTTGCGCAATAAAGGGGTTGTTGGTGCTTTTGTAACGGCCTACAACAACAACAAACGTGTTACGGTTCAAGAAGCGTTGATGATTTCGGGCCAAACATGGCTACGTTAGTTCCTCCGCACTTGCCAACGCTAATTGGTGAATTTTTCCTCCGCACTTGCCAGCCTTTTCCTCCGCACTTGCCCACGCTAATTGGTGAATTTCTCCTCCACACTTGCCTGCGCTAATTGGTAAATTAGTGAATTGGTAAATCACCAAATCACCAAATCACCAATTCGCCAATTCACCAATTCGCCAATTCACCAAATCACCAATTCGCCAATTCACCAATTTCCTATCCTCCCAATTTCCCTTTCAACGCGGCTAGCTGATCTTGCCAATCGTTGCCAGAACTTGTCTTGCTCTTCTGTTGGTTGTTGTTCTTATTGGATTTGGCCGGTTCACTTTTAGTTGATGTATTTGTGCGTTGAACTCCGCCACCATCGCCTTTCATGGTTAAAGCAATGCGTTTGCGTTTTACATCCACTTCGGTAACGGTTACCATTACTTTTTGCTGCACTTTCACCACTTGATTCGGATCATCGACAAACCGATCGGAAAGTTGACTGACGTGAACAAGTCCGTCTTGATGCACACCAATATCGACAAATGCGCCGAAGTTGGTAACGTTTGTTACGATGCCGGGCAGCTTCATGCCCACGCGCAAATCTTCAATATCGTTGACCGTTTCTTCAAACTTAAATACTTCAAACGATTTGCGCGGATCGCGTCCGGGCTTGTCCAACTCGTGTAAAATATCATTGAGGGTGGGCAAACCAATGGTTGTACTGACGTATTTTTTGAGTTCAATTTTTTTGCGCAATTCTTTTTCTTGCATCAAATCTTCGAGCGAACAACCGAGATCTTTGGTCATTTGTTCAACTACATGATACGCTTCGGGATGAACGGCACTGCGGTCGAGTGGGTGTGTGGCGTTGCGGATGCGGAGAAATCCGGCTGCTTGTTCAAATGCTTTTTCGCCAAGTCGCGGTACGTTCATCAATTCGCGGCGCGATTTGAATGGGCCATTTTCATTGCGGTACTCGACAATACTTTTCGCCAATGCCGGACCAATTCCAGAAACATAAGCAAGCAATTGTTTACTTGCCGTATTCACTTCTACACCAACTGCGTTTACACTACTTTCAACAACCTCATCGAGTTTTTTCTTCAAGAGGTTTTGATCCACATCGTGTTGGTATTGTCCTACACCAATGGATTTAGGATCGAGCTTGACCAATTCGGCGAGCGGGTCGGCGAGGCGACGGCCAATGGAAACCGCTCCACGTACCGTTAAATCTTCGTTCGGAAATTCTTCGCGCGCTGCTTCGGATGCCGAATAAATAGATGCACCGCTTTCATTCACCATCACAATCATGATGTCTTTGTCGAGGTCTTTCAAGCTCCGCACAAACTCTTCTGTTTCGCGGCCCGCAGTACCGTTGCCAATGGCAATGGCTTCAATTTGATGCCGTGCAACCAAACGATAAATTAAATCTTCGGCATCGGCAGTTTGGCGTTGTGGCGGGTGTGGATAAATGACGTGGTGCGAAAGTAATTTTCCTTGACGATCAAGCGCCACAACTTTACAACCTGTGCGGAAACCCGGATCAAATGCGAGAATTGATTTCTGACCAAGCGGCGACGCAAGCAAAAGTTCGCGCAAGTTTTGCGCAAATACTTCGATCGCTTTAATATCGGCATGTTCTTTTGTGAACTGCCGAAATTCGGTTTCTAACGATGGTTGTAGCAAACGTTTGTAAGCACCCGTAATAGCGGCTTCGACGTGTTCTGCGGCATCGTTATTTTTTTTGAGGAAGAGTTGTTCCAAGACATCGAGCGCATCATCTGCATCAGGAGCAATATCGAGCATGAGAATGCCTTCGTTTTCTCCGCGACGCATAGCGAGGAGGCGGTGCGAGGGGCACGACATGATTTTTTCGTCCCAGTTAAAGTAATCGCGGAATTTTTCGCCTTCTTCTTCTTTTCCTGCAACCACGCGACTACGAACGAGCGCCTGTTCGCGAAATAATTTACGCAAGGCATCACGACCTTGAGCATCTTCACTGATCCATTCGGCAATGATGTCGCGTGCACCGTCAAGTGCAGCATCGGCGTCGGCTACTTCTTTTTCGGCATTGATATATTTTGCGGCTTCAAGATCGACATCAAAATCGAGTTGATCGAAAAGCATTTGTGCCAAGGGTTCCAGTCCTTTTTCACGCGCAATGGTAGCACGGGTTTTTCGTTTGGGTTTGAAAGGGAGATATAAATCTTCGAGTTGAAGTAAGGTTTCGGCACCACTAATTTTTTCTCGCAACTCGTCGGTAAGTTTTCCTTGTTCTTCAATGGTATTTAAAACATACGCACGGCGTTTTTCGAGTGTTCGGAAATTTTCCATCTCATCGCGTACACCGGCTACTTGCACTTCATCTAAACTTCCGGTTGCCTCTTTGCGGTAACGAGAAATAAATGGAATGGTGGCTCCTTCATCAAGCAACGAAATAGTTGCCTCTACTTGTTCAACGGTGATGCTTAATTTAAACGCAACTTTGCGGATATTTAATTTTTCGGTCAGATTCATTGTGTTAGCTATTTAAAACAAAAATACGGCACGAAGAAGCTTTTGAAAAGCGCGTATCAACACCTGTGGATAACTAGAAATACTGCCAATCAGCCAATTAGAAGAAAAGAGAAATGTTGTACTTTCGGGCTTGCTCATTTCGTTGCATAAGCCGCCTTTGTTTCTTTGGCAAATGGCCCTGTCGGCAAAAAAAATTTGACTATCGCTTTTCGCGATGAGAATACTTACCGCAAGTCAAGAATAACCAATGCACGTATTTTTAGTCAATTGACGCAGTTAAAAGCTACGGCACAAATTGATGTTGTTTTTAATTGTGGTGGTTATGTAAATGGGGTATATGCAATGGTAAACACACCGGAAAAAATTATGGCGTATAATGATTTACCCGACCAAGAAATTTTTCAAGAATTACTGAAAAAAGGAATCGTCATGGCTATTTACGACGATGGTAAATTGCCAGCTTATATCCAACCCCAAAAACAGGTGATTCTATTAAAAGATGAATTGATGCGAACGGGTTTCTGAAGCGTCTTACATCTCATTCCGATAAGCCGCAGTATGCTCGATTAAATCAGGAAAAAATAGCGTAAACTCATGTTCAAAATCGGCATACCCTTCGACGAGTGCTTGTGGGGCATGTTCCATGTGCGAAACAAATTTTGCCCGACGTGCCATGCCATTAAAAACGCGTTTCATTCCTTCGATTTCGGAGTAATGGTAGAGCCAATCTTCCTTCATCATCCAAGGCAACATTTCTTTCATGCGCGGTGGCATGATTGCTTCATGTGCGTGTAAAACACGATAAATATTTTCGGTGTACGTTGGTAGTTGTTCCAAAGAATAAGCAGACCAATTTTTGGCTAGAAAATGATCGTAATACACATCCACAATCACACCTGCATAATGATGAAATTTTGGCCACAAACGTTCTTTACTTTTTTGCACCACAGGATGATCGTCTGTAAACGAATCAATTGCCCGGTGCATACGAATGCCGCGCTGAATGCCTTCGGTGTAATTTTTCATACCCGCACCTTTCACGCCATCGCCCACAAAATTTCCAACAATCAAATCGGGATTGTCGCCAGAGAGAATAAAATGCGCCAGAAAATTCATCTGTTAAATGTACTTATTGTTTTTTGAGTGTACAGGATAAAAAAAGAAGGAGCTCTGTTTGGCAGAACTCCTTCTTTTTAATGATATGAATGAACTTAGTTCTTCACGAATGAATTTACTTTAGTAGCACCAGTTGTAGCTTCTGTCAAACGGATGCTGTACATACCAGCAGGCAAGTCAGCAACTTGAACAGCACTTGTGTTTCCACCAGATACTGCTTGTGTCATCACAACACGACCTTGAACGTCCATGATTTCGATTGTGCTTACTTCAACACCCGCGCTCCAGGTTACGTTCAACACGTCTGAAGTTGGATTTGGAAGCATGCTGATGGTAGCAGCATTCAAATTTTCGGCAATACCGATACAACCATCAACAATGACGTTTTGTGTAGTTGAGTTAGTACAAGCGTTTGCATCTACGTAGGTGTAGGTGATTACGTGTGTACCCACGCCAGCTGTTGCTGGGTTGAAAATACCGTTAATAACACCAGGTCCTGAGAATGTACCACCTGTAGGGTTACCACCTGAAAGTGTATATGGGCCATCAGCAGCGCAGAATGTTGTTTGTGGAATTTGCAAAGCAACATTTGGGAGTGGATTTACTGTAAATGTTGTTGATGCAGAACCAGGGCAACCGATTGAATCGGAATAAGAATACACGATTGTATGTGTTCCTACACCCGCAGAAGCTGGATCGAATTGGCCATTGTTTACACCTGGGCCACTGTACGAACCACCAGCAGGGCTACCACCAGTAAGGATAATGGCACTTGCTTGATCGCAGAATACAGTTTGTGGTGCTTGAAGCGTAACAACTGGGTTAGCCACAACCTGAACAGAAGCTTGATTGCTTGCAGAACAACTATTCGCATCAACATAAGTATAAGTAATTGTATGTGTACCAACACCAGCCGCAGCAGGATCAAATACGCCGTTAGTTACAGCTGTTCCAGAATAAACACCGCCAGCAGGTAAACCACCAGTAAGCGTATAAGCACTATCGCTTAAGCAAAATACAATTTGTGGAATTGCCAAAGTAACCGTAGGAAGTGCATTTACAGTAATAGAAGTAGAAACAGGCGCGCTTGTATTACAAGCACCAACAGCAACAACCGAGATTGAGCCTGATGCTGAACCAACGTCAACAATCAATGTATTTGTGCCTTGACCAGAAATGATTGTCATGGTTCCTGGAACAGACCAAGTATATGAAATAGCATTTGTGGTAGTAGGAACGGTATATGTTACAATAGAACCAGCACAAAGTGTTGTGTTTCCAACAATAGCAGCAAGCGCACCAACAGAAGGATCGGCATAAGAAATGTGAACAACACCATTTCCGGTACGAATACCAGTTGTAATAGAGGCATTTTGTACACCACCGGTATAAGCAGAACCACCGCCGCCGCCGCCGCCAGCACCTTTATCGTTACCAGAGCAACCTGTAGTTCCAGCAGAACCACCGCCACCGCCGCCAGCACCAACTAAACCGCCGCCGCCGCCGCCGCCGCCAGGGATTGAACCAAAGCTAAAGCAGCAGCACGATTGGCCATTGCCACCATTGCCGCCAATACCTAAAGCCGATCCGGCTGTACCAGGTTGACCAAGGAAGCCACCGCAACCGATACCTGCAGCACCTGCAGTTCCGTTACCTTGACCACCAAAACCACCACCAGCAACACCGCCAGGAGTAGGAGCATCGATACCGTTGACACCATTGCCACCGTTTCCGCCGCCACCGTTTCCGCCAGCTACGACAACTTGTTCGCAACCTGCACGGCCACCGCCGCCACCGCCGCCCGCAACAATAACACGGTCTGCTGCATTTGAACTATTGATACGAACATCGGAAGCTCCGCCGCCGCCGCCAGCATTCTGACTGCCTGCGCTACCGCCACCATTAAAACCACCAATTGCTGTTTGACCAGCACCACCAACGAATACGAAAAGCGATTGTCCTGGTGTTACAGCCAATGTTCCGGTACTGAAACCACCAAGGCCACCTTGTCCGCCAGTTGCGCCTTGTCCGCCCCAGCACGAAATTGTTACAGATGTTACACCGCAGGGGACAGTGTATGTTTGCATTGCACCTGTGTAGGTGAGTGAATCAGTAATCGTTTGTGCCGATAATCCGAGACCAGACAGCAAAAACGAACTGAGAAAGAGGGGTAAACCTTTTTTCATGGAATTATTTAGTTTGATTTGATTTGAGGCCGCAAAAGTATATTTTTCACGACGAAGTTTTAGTTTTTTAAGTACGAACATCCCTTTTTTGTGCATGAACTGCATGGTTTTAGCCAAGAAAAAGGGTTTCCCCTTGGTCAGAAATCGCTTTGGGATTGGTCAAAATTAAACAATCAACAAACTAAGCACAGTTTGAAGTTTGGGAAATGCCCTTTTGAGTTTGTGAAATCCGACTTTAAAAGAATGATTTTTGGCTTGTGGACTTATATCTATATCGGAGCAAATAATATTGAACAAGAATATCGTCAATGAAATAAAAAACTCAGCATACAAAATCCAACACAAGTTCACCTATAACCAAGCCTTCTGTTTCTATTTTTTTCAAGGTTATGGTTTGTAGCGTATTCGCTAAGTTTTCCTGATAAGGAAGTTTAACTTTAATGTAATTGTCGGTATAACCCAACATGAACCCATCGCGGTTCTCGTGCTCAAATAAAACAGTACGGGTTTCGCCGATATGTTGCTCGTAAAATTGACGTAATTTTTTGGCCGATAAAATGCGCAACATTTTATTGCGGCGACGGCGTATGTTTACCGGAACGGCATCGCCCATTTCGGCAGCATCCGTATTCACGCGTTCGGAATAGGTGAAGACATGCAAATAGGAAATGGGGAGGCTATTGAGAAAATTATACGTTTCTAAAAAGTCTTCTTCGGTCTCGCCTGGAAAACCAACAATCACATCGACACCAATACAGGCATGTGGCATCACTTCTTTGATGTGTGCAACTCGATCGACATACAAATCGCGCAAATAACGACGACGCATCAATTTGAGCAAGCGATCAGAACCCGATTGCAAGGGAATATGAAAATGCGGTACAAAACGTTGCGACTGGGCTACAAATGAAATGATTTCATTTTTCAGCAAATTGGGTTCGATAGACGAAACACGAAAACGTTCAATGCCCGTTACTTGATCGAGGGCCTGAACGAGGTCAAAAAACGATTCTTCGTGTTTGCGTCCGCCGTGGTCGCCTTTGCCAAAATCGCCGAGGTTGACACCCGTTAAAACAATTTCTTTAGATCCTTGTGCAGCAATTTCGTTGGCGTTTTTGAGCACATTGGCAATGGTATCGCTTCGGCTTCGGCCACGTGCAAGCGGAATGGTGCAAAACGAACACGTATAATCGCAGCCGTCTTGTACTTTTAAAAAGGTGCGTGTACGGTCGCCAAAAGAATAGGCATCAACAAAGAAATTAGCGTCTTCAATTTCGCAGGCATGCACATCGGCATGTTCGCTCTTTTCGAGCGATTCGAGGTAATGTTGTAATTTGAATTTTTCGGTTGCTCCTAAAACCAAATCCACGCCATCAATCGACGCAATTTCTTGTGGTTTGAGTTGTGCATAACAACCAATCACCACCACACACGCATCGGGCGAAACCTGCAAGGCATCGCGCACAATTTTACGGCATTCTTTATCCGCATTTTCGGTAACCGAACAGGTGTTGATGACAAATACATCGGCACCTGCAGCAAATTCAACCTTCTTATAACCCGCATCCGTCAACTGACGACCAATAGCAGAGGTTTCCGAAAAATTGAGTTTACAACCGAGCGTATGAAAGGCAACGGTGCGTGGCGTTTGCATGGCGCAAAGATAAGGATATTAAAGTTTCAAGGACCCAAGTTCCAAATTCCAAATTCCAAGTTCCAAGTTCCAACAGTTACGATTTATGGTATAGGCGGTTTTTAGAAATTCTAAATTTCAGATTTCGATTTCCCAATAAGGGCGAATTGAAAACGCCGAGCCTACTAAAATTTAATCAACGCTCCTGCTGGATTTGCAAATCGTGCCAGAGCGCGAAAACTCGAATTTGGAATCTGGAATTTGAAACTTGTGCTTTGGAACTTGGAACTTGGAATCTGGAACTTGAAATCTGGAACTTGGAATCTGGAATTTGGAATCTGGAACTTGGAACTTGAAACTTAGAAACTTCATTCCATTACTTCCCCAACAATTCCTTCGCATTGCTTAAAGCAGCATCGCCAACGGTTCCGGCACTCAGCATTTTGGCAATTTCCTGTACGCGCTCATCGCGATTCAAGGCGCGGATGCGGGTGTAGGTGCGTTTGTTTTTTTCTTCTTTGTACACAAACAAATGCGAATTGCCTTTTCCGGCCACTTGCGGCAAATGCGTGATGGCAATTACCTGTAAGTAGCCAGCCATACGTTCCATGATAGCACCTGTTTTTGCGGCCACGTCGCCCGAAATTCCGGTGTCAATTTCATCGAAGATAATTGTTGGCAAAGCGGTGTGTTTGGCCAGCAAGGCTTTCAAGGCAAGCATCAAGCGCGACAATTCGCCGCCCGAAGCTACTTTGTGCAAGGGCTGTGGCGACGCGCCTTTGTTGGCACTAAACAGAAACGTAATTTTATCCAAGCCCGTTTCTTTCAATTCCGCTAAGGCTTCGTGTTCCGTTTTGAGTACCGCATGAGGCATACCCATTTCGCCCAGCATGTTCTGAATTTCTTTGCTCAATTCAGGTGCAGCAGTCAACCGCTTTTTTGATAATTTTCCGGCTTGCTCCGTTAAGCTTTTTTTCTGCTTCTCTAAATCTAGTTTCAGTTTTTCAATTTGCTCGTCGAGCGAATCAATGGCTGTAATTTTTTCATGCAAGACATCGCGCAAGGCAATTAATTCTTCCACGGTTTTAACACTATGCTTTTGCTGCAAACGATAAATGACATCTAAACGCTCGCGCAATTTTTCCATGTGGTCTGGATCGTGCACAATTTCTTCTTCCAAGGCTGCCGTTTCAGCCGCAATATCTTTCAATTCGATATGCGATGCCTGCAAACGCTCGTACAAAGCCGCAATTTTCGGATTGTATTTCGATAAACTCGCAAGGGTTTGACGCAATTCATTCAACGAAGTCAGTAAATTCGATTCCGATCCGTCTAAAGCCCAATGCACACGCGACAATCCCGATTTGATGGTTTCGGCATGTTCGAGTGTTTCCAGATCTGTTTCGGCACTTGATTGTTCGCCGTTTTTCAAATTCAATTGCTCCAATTCGTCAAACTGAAACTGCAAATAACTCAATTCTTTTTTGGCTTGCGTTTCTTGTTCGGTCAAAGCTTTCCATTCCTGTTCCGTTTTGCGGTAGCGACGAAAATCGGTTTTGTAGGTTTCTACTTGCGCCGCATGTCCGGCAAGCGCATCAATGGCTTGCAACTGAAACGCAGCATCGTTGAGTGTCAAGGTTTCGTGTTGCGAATGCACATCGACCAATTGTTCGCTCAAGTTTTTCAGGATTGTGAGATTGACGGGCGTATCGTTGATAAACGCGCGCGATTTTCCTTCAGGAGTAATTTCGCGGCGAATAACCGTTTGCTCGGCATAATCCAAATCGTATTGTGTAAACCAATCGCTCAGTTTGTATGTGCCAATGGCAAAGGTTCCTTCCACCACACATTTGCGGTCGTGATCGAGTAGGGCTTGCGAGTCGGCACGTTGTCCGAGCAATAAACCCAAAGCACCGAGCAGAATGGATTTTCCGGCACCTGTTTCTCCGGTAATAATAGTTAATCCCTCAGGCAGATGCAGTTCGAGGGAATCGATGAGGGCATAATTTGAAATGGCTAAATGGCGCAGCATGGTACAAAACTAAATGATTCAAAAAAAAGAAGGCCGGAACAGATTTCCGGCCTTCATAACTAATTATTGCCAGAAAAATTAGGCGTTTACTTTTCCAAGAACTTTAGCCATCATCTGACCAATTTCGGCAGGCGATTCAACTACATGAATTCCGTTTTCGCGGAGGATTGCCATTTTCGCTTCGGCTGTATCTTCGCTTCCGCCAACAATAGCACCAGCGTGGCCCATGGTACGTCCTTTCGGAGCGGTACGTCCGGCAATAAATCCAACAACCGGTTTTTTATTTCCGTTAGCACGAATCCAACGCGCCGCCTCCGCTTCGAGTCCGCCGCCAATTTCGCCAATCATCACAATGCCTTCTGTTTCAGGATCATTCATGAGCAATTCAACAGCTTCTTTGGTTGTGGTGCCAATGATCGGATCGCCACCAATGCCAATGGCTGTGGTGATGCCCATTCCGGCTTTTACAATTTGGTCAGATGCTTCGTACGTTAAAGTACCTGATTTAGAAACGATGCCAATTTTACCTGCTTTGAAAACGAAACCTGGCATGATGCCAATTTTTGCTTCGCCAGCTGTAATGATGCCCGGACAGTTTGGTCCAATCAAGCGGCAATCGCGACCACGCAAATATTCTTTTACAGCAATCATGTCTTTTACCGGAATACCTTCGGTGATGCACACAATCACTTTGATACCCGCTTCAGCAGCTTCGAGGATAGCGTCGGCAGCAAATGCTGGTGGAACAAAAATGATGGTTACATCAGCACCTGTTTGTTTAACCGCGTCTGAAACGGTATTGAAAACCGGACGATCGAGGTGCGATGTGCCGCCTTTTCCGGGCGTAACGCCACCAACAACGTTAGTGCCGTATTCGATCATTTGTGTTGCGTGAAAAGTTCCTTCGCTGCCGGTAAATCCCTGCACGATCACTTTTGAGTTTTTGCTGACGAGAACGCCCATATAAAAAGTTTGTTATGGTTGGTTTTGGTAACGGGCAAAAATAAGGAAAAAGGCGAAACAGAAAACGTGAGTTTTAAAACAAGTTTTTTACATTTTTCTATACTAATTTTGCATCAAATCAGCTACACCATGGTAACATCGCACGCACTTGTTTTTATTCACGGTTTGTTTCAAAATCCGTTGGCTTGGACAGCATGGAAAACGTATTTTGAACAGCGCGGTTATACCTGTTATGCGCCTGCATACCCATACCACGAAGGCGATCCAATGCACCTACGCCAACAGATTCATCCTGAATTGGGTAATGTTACGCTCAAAAATGTGATCGATCACCTCATTCAATTTATAGATGCATTGCCCGAAAAACCAATTCTTATTGGTCACTCTATGGGTGGTTTGCTCGTTCAGAAATTGATCGAAATGGATAAAGGCGTGGCGGGTGTTTGCATCAGTTCGGCGCCACCCAAAGGCATTACAACATTGACATGGAGTTTTATAAAAACTAATTTTCCGGTTATTAATCCCTTGAAAGGAAATAGTGTATTTCAACCGTCTTTTGACTGGTATCATGATGCGTTTTGTCATGTAATGAATCGGGAGGCATCGCAAAAACTATATAACCAATTAGTTGTTCCCGAAAGTCGAAATATTCCGCGAAGTAGCACCGGAAAATCAGGCCGTATTGATTTTACCAAAGCTCATGCTCCGCTATTATTTCTCGCAGGTTCTGCTGATAGAATTGTACCACCTGTATTAAACCGTAAAAATATTGCAGCATATACACATTCCACTAGTAAGCGCGATTATAAAGAGTTTGCTGGCCGTTCGCATCAACTCTGCGCACAGGATGGTTGGGAAGAAATTGCGCAATACCTTGCCGATTGGTTGGCAAAATAAAGTGCTGCTACTCACTTCAATAAAATTTCTAGTTTGGCCCAAAGCAACGGCCCGAAAATAAATATACCGCATACTATGCTCATGATAGACGTGAGCAAAACAGCCGCCGCTGCCAAATCTTTTGTTCTGCCAGCCCGTTCGTTGTAATTGGGCGAAACGAGGTTTGTCAATTCTTCAACCGATGTATTGAATGTTTCGGCAACAAAAACACTCCCGATACACAATGCGAGCATGGCCCACGCTCCCCAACTCACCTGCAACCACACACCCAACGCAATTACCCCAATTGCTGCCCATGTATGTATGCGCGCATGCGCCTGTGTACGAAACAAAAACGATAAGCCCCGAAAAGCATGTCGGAACGCAGCTACACGCTGCTGCAAAAAAGACGGTTTAGTGTTCATGTTGCTCCTTTCCATCGCTGTGAAATAAACGAATACTTTGCCAAACCAAGGCCAGAAAAATGCCATAGAAAAAGGTAATGGCTAAGGCGCGAGGTTGAACAAACGAATGCAACACATCACGCATCAAATCAAACGGATTCGTTAAAACATCCCAACTGTTGTACCGCTTGAAACGACCCAAATAAACACCGTATGCACACAAGAAAAAAAGCAAAAATTCAAACGCACGCGCACTTGTTTTCTTCATGCGTGCCGACAAATTCGACAACATTTTCCGAATGGACCAAAAGCCCAACAAGAGCGAAACCCAACCACAACTCAACAAAAGCAACCAATCGACCCAAAGAGGAATGTTATTGATGCGCTTTAGATGAAATAAATCCGTCAACACATAAGGCGCGTTTGGCAGAAAAAATAGCCACGACAAACCCCATACAGCCAACAACAGTTTTCTGTTTTGCGCCTGCTTTTCTGCGCTAAAAAGATGCGCAAAAAAGACAGGCAGCCAAGCCAGAAATAAATTCCAGATCAGAAACAAAAAATGAAACTGACCGGTTACAACACATCGTCCCAAAATTAACATGATTGCAAAGGCTGTAAAGCCAAGAAACATGCGTAACGCCCGATTTTTATGGAACATCTGTGAAAGGGTTAGAGCCTGTTTAAAATTTGTTTTTGAGAATTGTTATGATGGCTTTTTGTACCAGACGAGGCGCGTTTTGAAGGCCATAGCAGCGCGCCTACGGTCAAAAAACGCAACGAAGTATGGTGCAAAAAGGCGCATAACAAACTCAAAGGATAAAGTTTAAACAGGCTCTTAGTACGTACTAATATTTAAATTCGGACGCATTCGCTTCAAATTCATGATCTGCGGATCTTTTTCGTTGTTGACACGAACCGTTTTTAAGTTTGGCAAACTGAATAAGGCTTTGTACGATTTCAAATCAGGATTTCCTTGGAGATTGATTTCTTCCAATGCCGTCAGTTGCTCGATACCATCCAATTTGGTCAACTGGTTGTACGACAAGTCGAGCAAAATCAAGTTTTTGTATTTCCCTACTTCGCTGATGTTTTTCAACCGATTGCTCGAAGCATCGATATTCGTAATGCCACCAAAGGCCGGATAAAAATCGAGTTGATCGATTTCCATGTTGCTGATGTACAAAAATGTTTCGTCGCCATACTTCGGCATGGCATTGAGTTTATCTGCAACGCGTTTGCCATTGATCGTTTCCGAACGCCAGCCAATGCGTTTTTGCTTGTACAGTTTTTTGTAAATACGACGGTACAAACGCACACTGTAATTATTGCTCGGTGTCCATTCTGTTTTATAAACAGACGTCAAGGCATGTACAATGTCAATTCCATCTTCATTCTCGTACGAGCCACTCATTTCTTTGCCCTTGAATTTTTCGGGATGCACATTGAGTTCGGCAAGTTCTGCAATGTTTGCGTCAGTCAAAGAAGATAAATAAGCGCGGTCAATACGTTTCGAATACGTGAGGTTGTAATCGGTAATGATACCATCCCAGTTGACGAGCGTACTGAATGTAAAAATTACAAAAAACATCCATGTTGTTGTGCGGTACAACCATGTATTCGTTTTGCGCGCATTTACTTTCAGAATGGTTGTAAGAAGTCCGGCAATGGTAAAGAGCAAATACATATACACACCCACGCGCTTGTAGGTGAGGCCATATTCCATGGTGTATAAATTATTGCGCAAGCCCGTCATCACCACCATCACCACATTTTGCAAAATCCAAAGCGAAGCCAACAACGCGATGGTACGGTACCCTTTATCGAAATTGAGGCGGCCACGGAAATAAAACATCACCAGTAAAATAGCAATGATGATCGAACCAATCAACGTCCAAACACCTTGATGCACGTACGATGTAAACGTAATGCCTTCGGGTAGTGTGAGGTCGCCAAACTGAAAAAGAATATCGCCACCATTGACCAGCAAGGCCAACACGTTGAGCAAGGAGAAAAGCAAAATTCCGGAAAACCGCTCGTTGTCGATGCCCATGAAGCCATCGCCCCAATGCGATTCGCCCGGCTGTGCTGGTTTTAAATCGAGTTGTTGGTTGAGGTTTTCTTTCGCAACGGCAGTAGGCGAGTGGTGAAAATAATAACCGTACAAAATCACAGCACCAATTCCCGTAAACAAGCACCATTGCCACGAAATGAAATCGAGGTTGATGTGTTTGGTGAGTTCTTTAAACAACACGTTTGAATTGCGGTAAAGAATAAAGAAGACAACCACAACCGCCAATACCGCCAACACAATCCATACGCGGCCCGAAGGGCGCGAAGGCGTTTGTCCATTGGCCGCAGCAGCCTCACGCGCCAAACGCCGACGCTCTACAAAATCCATAATCATAAATACATACGATGCCGCAACCGAACAGCCCGACAAAAACAAACTCACAAGCACCGAAGTACGCGGGTGCGCACTTTGCGCCGCCAATACCAAGAGCGAACCCACGTTGGCAAAAATGGTCAACGGATTGCCATACCACCAAACCGATGCCGCCGTGAGCAAACTACACGCAGCCGCAATCAGCCACGTTCGACTTTTGACCGACTCGGGCCGCATCAACGCAATGCCACCTACGAGCACCGCATTGAAAAGCATAAAATTGAATCCCGGTTGCTGTTTGTAAAACAACAAACTGTACAGGATGACAGAAACGATAAAAATCCAGTCGCTGCGTTTCATGATGTTGTGTATTTAGAGTTGATTGGTGAACTGATTTTGTTTTTGAAAAATTCGGTCGCTGACTTTACCAGCAAAGAAAAAATAGATGGCTAAAAGATTGGCTGAGAAAAACCAGATGTAACGAAATGTATCAAGCAGTTGAATTCTTTCCAATGCCAAATCGTAAGTTCGGTTGTATTCATTATACTGCTCAAGTTGCATGTCAGGCGGAAAGGAAGCAGAATCAAACAACCGATCTTGTTGGTTATCGATGATGATGCTCATGACAACCAAGCCCACAAAATAAATACCAACACCAATCCAGTAGTATAGCCAGCCACGCGTCCCCGTTTTCTTTATTGTACGACGAATCGTGAAAATGAGTGCCAGAATAAGTTGCACGATGCCAAGCAAAAACATCAAGGCAGCAAGCAAGACTAAAATAATTGCAAATTTATCATCCATAATTAGTGGTTATTGAATTTGTTTTTTTGTGCGATTCGATCACTCACTTTACCAGCAAAGAAAAAATAAATGGCTAAAAGATTGGCTGAGAAAAACCAAGCGAAAGCAACGCTCTCATAAATTTGAATATTTTCTACTTTTTCCTCATACGTTGCGTCATGATAAGAAAGTGAAGCATCGTTTCGGTAATTCATCGACTCGAAGGCTTGTTGTTGCAGTTGTTCCTGTTCATAGTTTCTCAGCGATACAATTCCGATCAATACCGCGAAATAAATGCCCACACCAATCCAATAATACAACCAACCGCGCCAACCCGTTTTGCTACTGGCACGACGAATTGTAAAAATGAGTGCAAGAATGAGTTGCACCGCGCCAAGCAGAAACATCAGGATGGCAAGAATGGCCCCGAAATCAAATATTTTTTCACTTGTCATTGCTGTGCGTTTAATTTTTGGTTGATTTTTCTGCGGTAGAATAGATATACAAAAAAGTAGATCACTACAAAAATGATTTGAAAAAGCCAAAATTTCTCGTACTCGTCCGCTCCGCCATTCATGATAAATCCTGAGATGGTAATAATCGCCAGACACCAATAGATAATGATGCCCAACTCCATTTTTTTCTTTTTCACAAGGTCTTTAACGGTCAATACAAGCGCAGTAATTACTTGGATAACAAAAATTAGCCATAACAATAAACTGGAGAGTATTACCCCAAGTGAGATTTTAAATTCGAGCAGAAAGAATAAACTACTTTTCATGTTTTTATTAGTTGATAGATCAACTATCGAATTTGGTTCAACATTTTTTCAAGTGCATCTAAATGCTCGCTGAATGCTTTTTTCCCTTCGCTCGTGGCGATGTAAGTGGTATTGGGTTTTTTGCCGATGAATTGTTTTCTAACTTCAATGAAATTTTCTTTTTCGAGCGCGGCAATGTGCGAGGCCAAATTGCCATCCGTCAATTGCAGCAACTCTTTGAGGCGGTTAAACTCCACGTCGTCGTTGACCATCAACACCGACATGATGCCTAGCCGCGCTCTGTTTTCAAACGCTTTGTTCAACTGCAACAAAAAGTTACTCATCCTTCTTTTCCTTCGCGTTCGTATTTGTAATACAACACAATGCCGTAAACAATATGCAACACACCAAATCCGATGGCCCACAACAATAAACCCGAGTCCGGATAAAATGTGCCAATTAAACCCAGCACAATCTCACAAAGGCCGAGGTAACGAATATCGTTGTGCGTGTATTTTCCCGCATTGAACAAGGCAATGCCATAAAACAATAAAGTAACCGGAGCAACCAAAGCAATCAAATCGTGCGCGAGTAGGAGCAAGGCAAAAATTCCACCCGCCGCCAAGGGCACAAATAAATGAATCAATAATTGTTTGACCGAATCGTCCCAAAGCGAAGCGCCCGAACGTTTGGCTTTTCGCTTTGTAAAATAATAACCCACCGTCAGCGAACCCACCAGCACCAAAAGCGCATCGATCAAAAAGAACGTGTAAAAGTCTATATCGCGTAGGCGGTTGGCCATTGACTCATAATCGAGGATTTTTGCTCCCGGAAATTTCCGAAGGGAAAAAACATCCAAGCCAAAAAACGTATCGTTACCGAGGTAAATGTATGCGCCCGCCGCGCCCGCCAACGCAAAAAGGCCTGCGCACACGCCCGAAATCCCGCTCAACGACAAAAAACGCGATGAGCGATGCATCAAGCTGCGAATCTCCCCGAGATCCGCTAAATGTTGTTCTGGTGTTTTCATAAAAAGAACTTTGCGGTTCAAAGTAAATGATAAAAACAATCCCTTTTTACACTTTTTGAAAATTTTAACAAAGCATCTTTTCAACAAACATATTGCCTAAAAATTGTTGAGAACGTGTTAATAACCAGATTTTTACTAGCTTTGGTTAATCGCTAAAAACTCCTGCTATGCGCTTCATGCTGCGTTTTCTGCTTTTTTCACTCCTTTTCGTGAATGCATTCGTACTGAGTGCTAATCCATCCTTCTCTAAAAAAGACCGCAAAGTTTGGCGGCAGGCCGAAGAACATTTTACATACTCCGAATACGACGAAGCACTTCCGCTTTTTTTGCGATTGATTGAAAAAGATCCTGAAAATTCGCAGCTCAATTACAAATTAGGCATCTGCTATTATTTCTCTACAACGAGCCGTCCGCTCTGTGTTCCTTATTACGAGCGCGCCCTTGCACATGCCGGACGCGATACGACAAGCGATTTGCTCTACCACGCCGGAGTTGGTTTCTTAATCGTCAATCATTTCGAACAAGCACACGATTTATTTCTTCGCCTCAACAAACGTCGCGAAGGCATGAATTACACCGAATTAAAACACCTCATTCAATGCTCCGAAAACGGCATGGCCGCATGGAAAAATCCGGCACGCATCCGCATCCGCAATTTGGGTCGCAACATCAATTCTCCTTATCCCGATTACGCGCCAGTCATTACGCCCGATCAAAGCATGTTGCTCTTTACCTCAAAGCGTAAAGGCACAACAGGTGGCCGTCGCGATGATGATGGTTATTATTACGAAGATGTGTATCAATCGCGCAACTTAGCCAGCAAACGCTGGGGCGCATCAGATCGGTACGATACCAATTACCGTGCGCCGCATTTCGGACCGTTTTCGCTTTTCTTCGCACGTGCCGAAAATGTTACACAAATCAATACCAACGACCACGACGGTTCTATTTCGCTGGCACCTGACGGAAAAAAATTATTCATCTACCGCTACAGCGATATTTGGGAAGCCGACTGGGCCGAATCGGGTTGGAAAAAACCGAAACGCATGGGCAAAACCATCGATGCTCGCGCTAGTCATGAACCTAGCGTCTGCATTTCGCCCGACGGAAAAACCTTATTTTTTGTTTCCGAC
>JAAFIA010000078.1 GCA_013298545.1 Bacteroidota bacterium
CCGGATTTCCGGTAAATACAGAATGCAGATTGATTTTTCCCGATTCTTCAAAACCTTTATCTTGACGAAGCTTGATAAATTTGAGGTAATCAATGTGTTCGCGAATGCCTTTTTTGATATTGCTGAGGCCAATCATCACATCGAGTTTGGCGAGCAATTCATCTAAACTTTCTTCTTTAACGGTTTCAGCAGTTTGCGTTTGAGAAACAGTTGTTGTTGCTTCGGCTCCCGATTTAATGAGCTTATCGCTACCGAGAATCAGATCAGGCACACCTTCTTCGTTGGCGGTACTCACATCGAAATAAATGGTTGCAATGAGTGTGTCCATAAACACCACTTCAATCGAGTAGCGATCATCTTTCCAAGAACCAGCCACATCATTTCCCCAACCCACATCAAAAATATATCCGAGACCTTTTTTATCTTTTTCAATGCGCCCTTCGCGGGTAACTTGGCCTTTCAATTGACCAGCATCGTCGAAGAAATTGAAAAACAATTCGTATTCCCAATCGGTATCGAGTTTGTTTTCGAGACGAAATTCGGCCCAGACATATTGCGTTGAGGTACGATCAATGACTTTTAAATATTTCCGTGCTTCATTTTCCCAGCCTTTGAAATCGCCCGGATAAATTTTAAAATAGGAAACATCAAAATAGGGATTTGTGGTTGCTGTAACTTTAGCTACATCGTTGATGAAAAACTTTTGTTCGCCAACCAAGGCGTTATCAATGTATGCTTCCCAGATGTACGCACCTTTTTTCCAAAATGCACCTTCTTTGGCATTGCCCCAACCATCGCGGACATAAACAATATTTTCATCCATCTTCACATCGCGCTTGGTATCGAGTACACAAACTTCTCGTTTAGAACCATCTTCCATAAACTCAAAACATTTGAGCAAAATCACACATGACCAATCGCTTTCGTCAAATAGCTTATTATAAAACGAAAACTCAACACGGAGGTATGTTGTTTCGCCACGGTCAAATACTTTGCGGTATTTTTTGGTCGAATTCGCCATCCATTCATCGGAAGAAAAAGGGCGAAGCTGTTTGAATTTATAATTAAGCACAGGGTAGAATTTTTGTGTGGTGATGCAAAATAGAAAAAACGTTTAACTAATGACGAAGATACTATCTATTTGATTTCAAAATGTATTGTATTCGTTGAAGAAATTTGCTTGTCGTTTTTTTGATTACTTGAATTATAGAATAGCGAATTTAAGGCTATATGTGTGATGATGTCAATAAATATCAACATAAGCAAAAGCGTTTTTTCTTATATTTGATGTTATGGACTATTGGACTGATCTAAGTATAGAATATGCTAATCAACGAAGCTACTTAGATGATTTATTTCAAGTTTATCCAACTATTCCTGAGGGAATTAGAGAATTAAATGCTAATCGTTGGGCAAGCATCGAAACTGCCTTTAAGGAAAAAAATAATGAAGATCTGATTAAAGAACTATTAAAGCTTGAGCTTTTCCCAATTAAAGATAGCTATATCGCATACCTTAAACGCGATGTTTCATCGATAGAACGAAATCCCAAAACAATTAATAGGATTTGTGGGCGGCTATATGAAATGGGCTTGGATAAAATATTCGAACGTTGTAGTGAACCAAAAGAAACGAATCGCCAAATCGGACCATTTTTTAGACGTTGGACAAATAGTAAAGCATTAGGTATTCAACCTGTTTCGCTTGATGAATTTCTTAGCACCAAAGATGATGCAATTTTAAATGGCAGCGACAAACAGTTGATGGATTTTGCTTCTTCGCAATTAAATTATACGCATAATAAGGGACTCGATTTTATTGCTCGTTTCAATGGAAACTATGTAATCGGTGAAGCAAAATTTCTCACAGATTTTGGAGGACATCAAAACGCACAGTTTAACGATGCAATAAGTACTATTCAAACAGAAAATGTAAAAGCAGTTAAAATTGCTATTCTTGACGGTGTCTTATATATAAAAGGACAAAATAAAATGTATAAAGACATCACAACAAAATATAAGAATCTCAACATAATGAGCAGTTTGGTTCTTCGTGAGTTTCTGTACCAACTATGATAAAATAATGTATTTATAATATTTACCACAAATAGAATTTATGTTGTTACACTATCCAAATAAAAAAACAGAAAAGGAAATATTTGATAGTATTTCTGATGTTGAGTTAATTCAAATTAACACAGCAGATGGCCCTAATATGCTCATACAAGCCAACAATCTGGTTGCTTTGAAGCAATTAATTACCAAATACAATTTGGCAAATCGTATTGATCTCATCTATATTGATCCTCCTTTTGCGACAAACAATACGTTCACAATTACAGACGGCAGAGCAAGTACAATCAGTAATAGCTCAAATGGTACAATTGCCTACACAGATACATTAAAGGGTTATGAGTTTATTGAATTTATTCGCGAACGACTTGTTCTTTTAAAGATGTTGCTTTCGGATAAAGGCTCTATTTATCTTCATATTGATTATAAGATCGGACATTATGTGAAAATTGTAATGGACGAAATTTTCGGAATTGAAAATTTTCGCAATGATATTACTAGAATTAAATGTAATCCTAAAAATTTTGCACGTAAAGGGTTTGGTAATATGAAAGACATGATTTTGTTTTATTCAAAATCAGAAAATTTGATTTGGAACGAACCTAAAATGCCTTATACGGAAGATGATAAAGTCAAGTTATTTCCTAAAATAGAAAAGAATGGTAGGCGATACACAACAATTCCTTTGCATGCTCCTGGAGAAACTCAAAATGGAAAAACTTCAAAAGCATTTAAAGGAATTTTTCCTCCTTCAGGTAGGCACTGGAGAAGTGATGTGAGTGTTTTAGAAAAGTGGGATAATGATGGACTTATTGAGTGGAGTGATAATGGCAATCCACGTAAAAAGATATTTTTAGATGAACAGGAAGGAAAGCGAATGCAAGATATTTGGGACTTCAAAGATCCCCAATACCCTGTTTACCCCACGGAGAAAAATCGCGATTTATTAGATATTATTGTTAGAACGTCATCAGACGAAAGCAGCATCGTTTTGGACTGTTTTGCGGGTTCTGGAACCACTTTGAAGGCAGCACAGAAGAACGGTCGTCAATGGATTGGGATTGACCAATCTAATGAAGCAATTAAAGCGATCTCAACTAAAATAGATACCATCGAAAACGATTTATTTATTTCAACATCTGATTACCAAGTATTGAAGACCAAAAAAGAAGATGAGACACAGATTATTGATGAACAGAAGTATAATAAAATGAAAAGTGCGCTATGACAACTGTTGAAAAGCAACAAGAATTATAGAAAAAAAATATTTTAGGACTCGATTTAGTCTATAAAAGACTAATTGAGTATAAAAAATTAAAGAATACAGAATTGGTTATCATGCGCGATGGGGAAATTGTGAAAATTAAACCCGAAGATTTGTAAGCGCATTCTTTAAAACACAAACGAACTACCCAAATCGCTCAAGGCGATGACGGGTAATGACGCAGATTTCCATATCCATCCCGATTCTTTTTCTTCGAGAAATTCCTCAAGCGGCGCAAAGTCATACAGCGAAGTTTTAGTTTTACTTCGAGGTTGCATTTCATCGCGTACTTCAACATAATTCATCCGCTGCAATTGTTCCACAGCTTCACAGAGCTTCGCCGCAATCAACGATTGGTCGGTATGTGGAATCGGGTGATTATGAACCGCCGTCGCAAACAAGAGGTGTATGGGCAAGCAGCCTCCGCCTTCGCTTTTTAGCCAAGCCAGTACTTGTCGTTGAAGCAAGGTTAGTCGATGTGTTTCTCGTTTGAGTGAATCAGTCATTATTCCTATCTTTTTTTAATCCCCAAACAAATTTTAATCCACCCGAAAACGCATGCACAACACTTTCATCAGTCAGGCCCGTAAACAATGAGCCATGCACTGCCGCAGCAAAATCAGTTGGTTCGGCAACCGGAAACCAAGTCCAAGAAAAATAAGGCGCTAAGGTGTTTTTCCCTAACGCAAATTCATAACAAAGCTGTGTGTTGAGCCTAAATGCAGGCGTAAATGGTCCATACGTTCGTTCCTCGTCCAAGCCCATGCGTTCTCCATTATCTTTAATTGTTGGATGCAAAAAAGCTAATCCAGGCTCAAGTGCGATGGCCAATGGAATGTGCTTTTCCGAAACAAGATCGAACGGAAACACACGACCATTCAATCCTAAATCAAACGTATTCATATTAACCGAAACCTCACGCTTATTGTTTTCAGCCCGCGCCGAAATGCGCGACCAAAGAAGCGAAGCTCCCCAAGCCCAAGTCGGATTTTTGAAGGGATGTTGATAGCCTACACCGCATTCAAAACCGTGCATCAAAAACGGCAAAGATTCCTCGTTCCAAGGCCGCGCAGCATTGTAAACGGTAACGATCGAATCCCAAGAAGCCGCATACTGATAGCGATAAGCTGCCTGAAATGTTAATCCAGATTGTGCCTGAACAGTCAAAAAAACACAGCACGAAAAAAAGAAGAAAATAATTTTTTTAGACATCGCTAAATACTTTTAAAAATTTCGTCAACGGCGCGTAAGCCTGTTTCAATAGCACCATGTACTGTTGCAAAATGTCCAGCTGTATGCGTTGCTTCCCCAGCGAAAAATAATTTTTTATCAATTGGAGCAGCAATCAACTCACGCGCACCAGCACCGCCCGGAATTGGGTACGAGTATGTGCCTCGAATAAATGGTTCGTTGTACCAATTCATAATCTGCGAAGCCGCTAAATTTCCAGTAGCCGCATTTGCACCATACATATCGTCCAAGTCCGATAATAGTGTATTGATAATAGCCGCATTGCTCATATTATTGAGTTGTTCAGCTTTTTCACCATGCACAAATGCGGTAAGGATATTGTTGTTGCTACTTCTTCCAGCAGCGGTGGCCCAGTATTCAGGAATAGGCCCAGTACCATAAAGCGATCCTAAATTCTCGGGCCAAAACCGGTTATTGAATTTCAAAATCACTTTCATACCCGCGCTCATGCCAATACGCGAAAACGCATTTGTACGCTCACTACTCAAGGCGGGAATAAATTGAATATCGCTATCACGCAAAACCGTAAGCGGCACAGTTACAACTACTTTATCGGCAAGGTATATCGCATTGTTTTGATCTGTAAGTTGAATTTGACTTCCGCCATAATTGATTTGCTGCACCCGCACATTTAAACGAATCTTAGGAAGAATCGCCGCAAACTTTGATTCTAAAGCCGATAAAATAGAACGCCCTTTCAGTAAAAAATTCCGATTACCAGCAGTCCATAATTTATCCGCATCCGAAACACCTTTCAATCCTAATCTGTCATTAGAAGCTCCAAATTCATTGCCTAGCAAAGCATTCAGCAAATGCCGCGTACTCAACGCATAGCCTTTTGCATCAATGTATTCATTGGCCGTTACATCACCGCCATCGTAATCGCTCATATTTTCTACGAGTGTATTCATCTTTTGAATATCGGGATTGGACTTGAGCGATTCGGCACTACGCACACTTCCATCGAATGCATAAAAATCTTCATCGTCCACATCAACAAAGTCCACACCATCATCACGCAGTAAATCATAAAAAATAGATCGTTGTCCATGTACTTCCTCTGCGCCCAATTCAACCGGAAAATCCGAAAATCCTGCAAGTGGCCGTATTCTTCCACCGTAAACCGAAGACGCTTCAAGCAACGTAACATCCGCACCTCGTTTATGTAAAAGATAAGCGGCATACATGCCCGCAGCACCCGCGCCAACAACAATTACTTTGCCAGTATATGTTTTGCCTTCAAATAAATCTTCTTCACGACATGCTGTAAAAGCACTTGGTAAAATTAATCCTGCCGGAATACCGACTCCAAGTAAGCGAATGAGTTCTCTACGATTCATTGTGATTCATTTAGCTTTTAAATAGTTCAGTTTATTTCGTTATACCCATAATCGGTTGCCCCGTACAGCCGCTCGGATATTGGATGTTCAACATCAACGAAAGCGTTGGCGCAATATCTGGAATATTGACAGGGACATCGGTACTACCATGCTGCACTTTCCAGCCGTACCAAAGCAATGGTACATGCGTATCATACGACCAAGGCGCACCGTGTGTTGTCCCAGTTTTCCGATCCCATTCGCCAAACCAAGATGGTTTTAAAATCACACACACATCGCCAGAACGTTGAAAATTATAGCCGTTTTGCACTTCGCGTTTCGGACGCATATCATATTGATTGGCATTCAAATCGGTAGCGGTCATTGTTGCTGCTACACCTTCAAATTTCATGCAGTAATCGGCAACAAAACGTTCTATTTCGGGTTTGTTTAATTTTTTTGCCGCAATGGTTTTGCGATCCAAAAAAATCTGATCGTTGCTGTAACTGAGGAGCAATGAATCGCCATACGTGCGTGTCAATACTTTTTTGAGCGAATCGGATAAAATGCGCTCGTCAAAATAACCTGCCGGAATTTTATTGTCTTTTAAATACTGCGGCACTTCCACCGCGCCATGATCGGCCGTCAGGAAAACAAGCACATTGTTTTTTCCAAGATAGGTATCTAAAAAGGTTAAGAAATTGGCTAAATCTTGATCAAAACGCAAATACGTGTCTTCGGCTTCAATGCTTTGCGGACCGTACATGTGGCCTACATAATCAGGACTTGAAAAACTCAACGTCAACATATCGGTAAACGCTGTTTTTCCCAGCTGCTCGCCTTCAATCAATGCTTTTGCAAATTCGGCGGTGAGTGTATTTCCCCAAGGCGTACTACGAATCAGGCCCAGCTTACCATTGGCATCTTGCAATTTGGCTAAGTCGTGCGGAAATACGGGTTTTGTTTCGCCTTTAAAAAGTCCTTCGTATGGATTGTCATCAGGCAAACTCTCGGTGTATTGCTCAATGGGTAAAAGTGTATTCCATGTTTGTGCGAGGTAGGTCTGCGGCAATTTTTTGGCGTTGAACGTATTGACCCAAGCCGGAAGTTGACTCATATAATATGAACTGGTAATCCAGTTTCCGCTCGCGCCATCGTACCAAAATGCACCATTGGCCGTATGTCCGGCAGGAAGAATAGCACCACGATCTTTGAGTGCGATTCCAAACGTGCGCGATTTTTTGATGCTCGATAAACGGAGCTGATCGCATACGGTTGAGGTGAGCATGCGCGCGGGTGAACGGCGGCCTTCTTCGGCGGTACTGCCAACACCGTTTACGGTTTGATCTTGCGCGCAATACACTTCTTTTCCAGCAGAACGATCGTACCAGTTGTTAGAAATAATGCCGTGTACTGCTGGTGTAGTTCCGGTAAAAATAGAAGCGTGGCCCGGACCCGTAAACGTGGGCATGTAATTGAAATTGGTGTTGCGGCAGAAATAGCCTTCGTTTACCAATCGTTTGATGCCGTTGGCCGAATATTTATTCCAGAAACGGTAGATGTAATCAAACCGCATTTGGTCAACAACAATACCAACCACCAATTTGGGTTGAGTTGGTGTAACTGTTGTTTTGTTTTTGGCCGATGTTTGCGACATCAACAAAATTGCAGCAAGTGCGAAAATAGGAACAAATATTTTTTTCATAAAACAGGTTGTTTTTTTGTCAAAAAAGCGAGGATGCTGATGCATGCTGCAACACTGACGATAATATTGAGCGAAGCCAAGAGCCAATGCCCTTTGCGCATCAGTTCTAAACTTTCGTAGCTAAAGGTTGAAAACGTACTGAAGCCGCCACAAATGCCAATCAACACAAAATAGCGAAGGGTTGATTCGCCGATTTTTTCATTCCAGAAACCAAGTGCAAGCCCCATGATGAGGCAACTTAAAATATTGGCCGCCAATGTTCCGAACGGAAAAACCGTTTCGGGCAATTTGCGAATACCAAGGCCTACAAAAAAACGTGCAAGACTTCCGATTCCACCACCAATAAAAACATATACAAGTTGTTGCATCATGCGCTACGAAGGTAAAAGAAGAATCGTAAATACGTGTTTGAAATGCGGGTTAAGTTTCGATCAACTAACGGTGATGGTAAGGCTCATTGGCAAGGATGGAATAGGCGCGATAAACTTGTTCGAGAAAAAAGACACGAATCATTTGGTGCGAAAAGGTCATTTTGGAAAGCGAAAACTGCATATCGGCACGAGCATATACGGCGGGCGAAAAGCCAAACGCACCGCCTACGCAAAAGACCAGGTTTTTAACACCGCTATTTTGTTGCTGATTGATCCATCCGGCAAATTCTTCCGAACCGAATTGTTTGCCACGTTCGTCGAGCAAAATAAACCGATCGCCGGGCACGATTTTTTTGAGAATGAGTTCGCCTTCCAGTTCTTTCTGTTTGGCTTCGGGCAATTTTCCGGCATTTTTGGGTGGCAAAATTTCCTGTACATCGATGCTGACGTAATGTTTTAGGCGGTTTTTGTATTGATCGAGGGCTTGTTTAATCCAGCCATCTTCCGTTTTGGCCATAAAGAGCACAGTTATTTTCATCGGATACCGTTTGAATCGTTATTTTTGTTGCAAGGGTGTCTGCGGACGAATTTACCCGATAATTTTGGCTCAATAGTTGTATTTCATCAGTAAATCTATCTGAATTATGAAACTGCTGCTTGCTTTATTCTTGTTTTTCCTTCCGGTCAATTTGCTGGATGTGTCTGACGATATTGCCTCTGCTATCCGCAGTGGCAATGCGAAAGAGGTATCGAAGTATTTTGCCGACAACGTGGATATGAAAATCCTCGATCAGGAAAGTATTTATAGCAAAGCACAAGCCGAGCTGATTTTAAAGGATTTCTTCGCAAAACATCCGGTAAAATCGTTTTCTGTGGTGCATAAAGGCGCTTCCAAAAACGATTCCCAATACACTACCGGAACGCTTACTTCGAGCACGGGAACGTATCGGGTTCACTATTTGATGAAAACCGGTGGTGGCCGTACACAGGTTACCCAGTTCCGAATCGAAGCATCTGATGAATAAAACAACGGGCTACCAGCCAAAAGCACTCGACCTTTCCGTCATTCAACCATTTATCGCCGCCGCCTTGCATGAAGATGTAGGCGACGGCGATCATACTTCGTTAGCAACCATTCCTGCCGATGCCATAAACCGTGCGCGTTTGCTGGTAAAAGATACCGGTGTGCTTGCGGGCATGGAACTAGCACATTTAATTTTTGAAGCCGTTGACCCGCGTCTCGAAGTCAAAACGCTTATTGCCGATGGCACGTTTGTAACCAAGGGCGAAATAGCCATGACGGTGGAAGGGCCAGCGCGTTCGATTTTGACGGCAGAGCGTCTTGTCTTAAACTGTGCGCAACGCATGAGTGGAATTGCTACGGCAACTTGGAATTTGGTGAAACTGACGGAAGGAACGAATGTTCGTTTGTTTGATACCCGCAAAACTACTCCCGGATTTCGCTATTTCGAGAAGTGGGCGGTGCGCATTGGCGGTGCTCATAATCACCGCTATGCCTTGTACGATATGATTCTGATTAAAGACAATCACGTGGATTATGCGGGTGGCGTAGCGGAGGCGATTCGTGCGGCTAAAAAGTATTTGCGCGATACAAATCGCGTATTGGATATTGAAGTGGAAGTACGCAACATGGCAGAATTGGAAATTGCACTCGCAGAAGGTGGTGTGCGCCGCATCATGCTCGATAATTTTACGCCGGAAAATTTGCGTGTGGCGGTTCAACGCATCGGAAATGCTTGTGAGTCGGAAGCATCGGGAGGTATTACGGCTGAGAATATCCGCGCGTATGCCGAAACGGGTGTGGGCTATATTTCGTGTGGTGCGCTCACACATAGTTTTAAAAGTTTGGATTTAAGTTTAAAAGCTGAACGGAAATGATCCGTCCTACACTTCGTTTTCTACGAAAATCTGCACCAGCACGTTCGGTGAGCAATTTCTCGAAACGCATTTCGTTGCCTGGGTTTGAAGGATTGTCGTTGTACGAAGTGGCTGTTTTTTTTATTAGCGGAATTAATAAAGGGCGTTTGCGTACCCGCGCGGCTTCGATGGCGTATCATTTTTTTATGGCCATTTTTCCAACCATCATTTTTCTATTTACACTCATTCCGCTTATTCCCGTTGAGGGATTTCAAGATATGCTCTTTGAAGCAGCGCGCGATTTGATGCCAGAAACCATGTTTAGCGGTTTGGAAGGAACAATTAATGGAATTATTCGCCGTCAAAATACGGGTTTACTTTCCTTTGGTTTTTTAGCTGCTTTATATTTTTCTACAAGCGGTATCAATGCCATGATTGCGGGATTCAATTCCAGTATTCACGTCGTTGAACGGCGTGCTGTTTGGAAACAACAATTGATTTCATTTGGTCTAACGTTGCTGTTTTCCTTTATTTTATTGGTGGTTGTGGGCTTGTTGATTTGGACTGAATTAACCTTGGCTGAACACATCCGCCGCGATGGTGTTTTAGACTTTTTCATTGATTTGGGGCGTTGGGTGGTCATGGGTTTATTTCTTGTGTTGTTGCTTTCGTCTTATTATTACATTGGTCCTGCGCAACGCATGCACCGTAAGTTTATTAGTCCAGGATCAATTTTGGCTGCTGCGCTGATTGTACTGACATCATTGGGCTTTGCGTGGTATGTCGATAATTTTGGACGGTACAACAAATTGTATGGATCGATTGGGACAATCATTGTGCTTTTGTTGTGGATTTATTACAATTCGATGATGTTGTTGGTGGGTTTTGAGTTGAATGCGGGGATTGAAGCGGCGCGCATCAACAAACGATCGTTGTTGGAACAAGAGGAGCGAGAAGCGTCGGTGGTTGATGAAGATGAGATTTAGATAAATCACAAGGCCTTCTGCCATTTCCTATTTCCTTCGTATTTTGCTGTCCGAAACTGAATCTCATGCTCGTATCTGTTATCATCACCTGTTACAATTATGGCCGTTACCTCGAACGGGCTATACGGAGTGTTATGAATCAATCGCTCGGAAAAGAGCAGTATGAAATTATTGTGATTGATGATGCAAGTACGGACGAAACGCCGCAAGTACTTGAAAATTATACCGATTTGGTTCGTGCCTTCCGCATGGAAAAAAACGCTGGCCTATCCGAATCGCGAAATTTTGGAATCCGTAAAGCGCGTGGGCAGTACATCGTTTTTTTGGATGCTGATGATTATATTCAGTATGAAATGTTGCGTACCGAATCTGTTTTTTTGACGGAGAATAACCGACTCGATGCTGTTGCGGTTGATTATTATTTAGTCAACGAATTTGGCGACCACCTCGAATGGGTTTCGGCTGCCGAACGTCCGATTGCCTGTGGAATCATGTTTCGCAAAGATCGGTTGTTTGATGTGGGTTTATACGATACAACGTTTCGTGCGCGTGAAGACGAAGATTTGCGCAAACGGTATTTGGAGCGTTTCAATATTTACAATATTATTCTTCCTTTATATCGGTATCGCCGTCATGGGGGCAACTTGACCGACAATACGGACGAGATGGATAAGTATCAGAAAATGTTGGATGACAAACACGGCAAAACCGATGCTTAATCCTCCGCTTTTGGTCATTATTCAGGCGCGCATGGGATCGAGCCGGCTTCCGGGAAAAGTCTTGCGCGAAGTCAATGGTAAATCAATTTTACAACTGATGTTGGAGCGTTTGGGAATCTTCGGAATGCCTGAATGTGCTGTTGTGGCAACTTCTGTTTTGCCTGCGGATGATTTACTTGTTGCGGCTTGCGAGAAATTAGGACTGCCTTGTTTTCGTGGAAGCGAGTCGGATGTGTTGGCGCGTTTTTATGAGGCCGCGAAATTTTTTGGGGCACAAGCCGAAACCGTGATCATACGCATTTGTGCCGATAGTCCATTGCACCACGAAACGGTTGTTGACTTTGCACTGAAGCAGTTTCATACACATCAACTCGATTATTTTAGCAATGCGGTGCCGCCAAAATATGAAGATGGAATCACCACCGAAGTGTTTCGTTTTTCGGCCTTGGAACGCGCACACCAAGAGGCTTCGTTGCCTTCGCAACGCGAGCATGTAACGCCGTATATCAAAGAATCAGGTGAATTTCTGTGTGGCTTTCAGAAATTTCGTGCGGCTTATGCATGGAAACTTTCGGTTGATACGCCGGATGATTTTAAGTTGCTTCATGCTGTAATGACACATTTTTCGCCGCATGCACATTTTACGATTGATGAAATTCTTACGGCTTTTGCAAATCATCCCGACTGGGAAAAAATCAATGAATCGTCTGTCTTGAACGAAGGGTATCTCAAATCGCTTCAGGAAGATCAGGCACATAAAAAATGAATCAGCGACAAACGTTAGTTGTTATTGGCGGTGGTGCAGCGGGTTTTTTTGCGGCTATTAATGGGGCGCGTTTAAATCCGATGTTGGAGGTTGTGTTGTTGGAAAAAACGACAAAATTATTATCCAAAGTTCGTGTATCAGGTGGCGGTCGTTGCAATGTTACACATGCTTGTTTTGATGCGGCTGAATTGGTGAAATTTTATCCGCGTGGTGGAAAAGAATTGCGTGGGGCGTTTTCGCGTTTTGCAGTAACGCATACAATGGCATGGTTTGAGGCGCGTGGTATCGAATTGCATACCGAAGCGGATGGACGGATGTTTCCAATTACGAATGATTCGGAAACGATTGCGCGTTGTTTGTTGGATGAAGCGGGGCGTTGGAATATTCGCATTCAAACACAAACTGAGGTGGTAGAGATTTTACCGCACGAAAATTCGTTTCAGTTGCAATTGCATGATGGTAAAACACTTCATGCCAATGCGGTCATTGTTACGGCAGGTGGTCACGCCAAAAAATCGGGATATGATTTTTTGAAAAATACGGGTCATGTAGTGATTGATCCGGTTCCTTCGCTTTTTACATTCAATCTTCCCAAAAATCCGATTACGGAATTGATGGGTGTTTCTGTTCCGAAAGCGGAGGTTAAAATTCGTTCTACGAAATTACATTCATCAGGGCCTTTGTTGGTAACACATTGGGGGCTGAGTGGGCCGGCTGTTTTAAAAGCGTCGGCGTGGGGCGCGCGCGATTTGGCGAATCTGCAATACGATTTTCAAGCACAGATTTCGTGGATTCCCGATTTGGATGTGGAGGATGTATTTGCGTATTTTTTAGCATTGCGCGAGCAACATCCCACGAAAACAATTGGGAATAGTGTGAGTTTTGGGCTGCCTTCGCGCTTATGGATTTTTTTAGTGCGTAAATCTGGATTGCAGGAAACTGAGCGTTGGGCCGATTTATCACACACCCGCATGCGTAAATGGGCCGAAGTGATTGCGGCTGATGTGTATGATGTGCGCGGGAAAACCACATTCAAAGAAGAATTTGTTACGGCTGGTGGTATCGCATTACCTGAAATTGATTTTAAAACCATGCAAAGTAAGCGGTGCAAGAACTTATTTTTTGCAGGTGAGATTCTCGATATCGACGGCGTTACGGGTGGTTTTAATTTTCAGGCTGCTTGGACAACCGCTTGGATTGCTGCCTGTTCGGTTTCTGGGCTTGGTACTGATTCGGATTTAGTGTAATTTTAAACCGGAAACGGAACTAGCCTCATGTGTAAAAAAATATTTTTTGTGTTTGCACTGATTTTGTCAGTAACAATTTCGGCGCAAACAACGCTTAACGATAAAGCATTCTTAAAAGATCGGCAAGCGCAGGTTGAAATTTCAAATGCCGAAGAATATTTTGAATTGGGTTTATTCCTCAATGCTCTTCCACTATATCGCAAGGTAGAAACTAAATATGGAGCTTCGGCTTATTTAATGTATCGTATTGGTATTTGCCTCTTGTATAAAAGCGACGAAACCGAAAAAGCATTTGAGTACCTCTCGCAAGTCAAACAAAAAAATCCGAAAGCTGCTGATATTGATTTTTTTCTAGCACGTGCTTATCATTTGGTTGGCCGCTACGACGAAGCGTTAACCAGTTTGACCGCATTTGAACAGCAGAAGAAAATGACACCGGAATTAAAAGCAGCAGCGATTCGTTTGCGTCAGTATTGTATGTATGCGAAAGAATTGACGGCAAATCCGATTGATGCAAAAATCATGAATTTGGGTGCGCCTGTAAATACAGCCGCTTCGGAATATGTTCCGGTTGTTACCTCAGACGATTCAATGCTTGTATTTACCTATCTCGGACCACGTTCGCGTGGTGGGTTGCAAGCAGCTCCGGGACAAAAAGATTCTTTGGGAACTTATTTTGAAGATGTTTTTATGTCGCGAAGAGTAGGAACAGGTTGGAGTGAGCCGGAGCCGCTCGATACCGCAATTAATAGTTACGGACATGATGCGTGTATTGCGAGTTCAAACGACGGGCAGCAGTTGTTGATTTTTAAAAATGGTCCTGATGATAATGGCGATATCTACATCAGTCAACTTTTTGGAATGATGTTTTCTGAACCAGAGCATTTGGCGGGCGATGTGAATACTTACAATTGGGAAGGCAGTGCAACACTATCGCCAGACGGACGTTTCTTGATTTTTGCCAGTGAGCGCGAAGGCGGCTTTGGTGGGCGCGATCTTTGGATGGCTTGGTTGCAAGCTGATGGAACTTGGAGTAAAGTGAAAAACTTAGGCGATAAAGTGAATACGCCATACAATGACGATGCGCCCTATTTTCATCCCAATGGTGTAACGATGATTTTCAGTTCAGAAGGTCATAATAGTATGGGCGGCTACGATATTTTTCAAGCTGAAATGAATCCGCTCGATTCGAGTTTTGCCGGAACAAAAAACATCGGTTATCCAATCAATACGCCTGGCGACGACAAGTATTTTATTCTTGGGCCAGATGGTAAGTATGGTTATTATTCATCTGGAAAACCAGGTGGAATGGGGCAGCAAGATATTTATCGCGTAGAGTCAGATTTTAATCTGAATAATAAAGGAGTTGTTCAAGTATTTGGCCAAGTTACTTTTGACGGAAAGCCTGTGCGTTCTACGATACTTATTCGTAAAGATTCTTTAGTAACACCTTTTTATTTTCATTCCAATGCCACAAATGGCCGCTATCTGGTGAATTTACCCAAAGGCGAACGCAAAGAAATTGTTTTTGAAATTGATGGTGTTGATCGAAAGGTAGAAATCCTAGATGCCGATTCCAGTTCAGCGATGATGCGCAAAGAAATAAATATTGCTTTTTATTCGGATGCTTACAAGCGTATGCTCGCGCATCGCGATTCTGTTGAGCGTGGTTTACTTGTTGCGAAAACTAAATTTCCAAACGACACGGCTGCACTTGTCAAAGGCGATGATTATGCCGCTACACTTGCAGCATTTGGAAATGCGAAAGCGGATAGTTTGATGTTCCGTGTACAGATTGCGGCTTACAACTTTCCACAAAATTATAAGTATGGTAAAGTCAATGAGCTTGGCACAATAGATAAAATCAAGCTCGACGATGGAATCACCCGATTTACAATTGGTAAATTTGAAACACTTGCCGAAGCAGAAGCGTTTAGGCAAAAAGTCATTGCTTCGGGCGTTGCCGATGCTTTTGTAACGGCTGAGAAAGAGGGCAAACGTTATTTATTGAGTGAATTGGTTAAAAAACGCTTTTTCCAAAAATAATTTAGGGTATATTTGTTCGTACAGGTTTCATTTCAAGTAAATTACAAAATAAATGTATCTACATTAAATGTAAATACATATATTTGTAGCCGAAATGAAAATAGAAGACGAAATCAAGCAAAAGAAATTCCATTCAGCTTACGACAAGTTGTTTGTGAATATCATGTACACCTCCTCTTTTCTGGCCATTCAAGGCGCACGAAATTTTAAACCGTATGGATTAACGACGCAGCAATACAATGTGCTGCGCATTTTGCGTGGCCAAGTTCCGAATGCCTGTACCGTTAGTGTAATTCAGGAACGCATGATCGATCGCAGTTCAAACGCTTCGCGATTGATTGATAAGTTGGTGGAGAAAAAATTGGTAGAACGCAAAACTTGTAAGAACGATCGTCGCCAAGTTGACATTAAGATTACAGAATCTGGCTTATCCTTGCTGCATGAAATTGATCCAATTATTTTGGAAATGGATAAGAATATGAAACTATTAAGCGAAAAAGAAGCTATGCTATTGAGCGACTTACTCGATAAATTAAGAGGTTAATCGTAACAAAACAACACATTAAAAAAAACAAAAACATGAAACGTATTCATCACATTCTCCTTGCAATTTGTATTACTGTTGGTATTGCATCTGGCTTTGCTTTTTCGCGCATGTCGGGTAAAATTTGGACGGTCAAACAAGACGAAGTAAAAATCATGTTCGATTTGCCGAAAGGCGATGCGAAAGGTACCATTGGCGGACTCAAAGCGTATATTGATTTCGATCCGGCAGCAACCAATCTCGCTGTTATGAAAGCATCGGTGCAAGTCAATACCTTAACAACAGGAAATAACTTGCGCGATAAGCACTTGATGTCTGACGATTATTTTGGTGTAGAAAAATATCCTGAAATTTCATTTACAGCAGAATCAGTTGTACCCGGCGACAATGGCTACATCGCAACTGGAAAATTAGCCATGCGCGATTCGATAAGAACGGTGAGTATTCCATTCACCTTTACTGGTGATGAGAAAACTGGTGTTTTCAAAGGTTCGTTGGAAGTTTTTTCTGGTGATTATGGCGTAGGCAAAAAGAGCAAAAGCGGAAGCGATAAAGTGAAGATTGATATTGAAGTTCCTGTGATGCGCGCCGAATGAGTATGCAAAAATCAACAGCAACACGCGAGCAAGTTGCCCCCGGATTTGTTATCCGACGGGCTTTGCCGCTTGGACGAAAACAACACGTCGGGCCATTTTTATTGCTCGATCAAATGGGGCCGCGTAGCTTGAATGCAGGCGAGGGGCAAGGCATTCCACCACATCCACATCGCGGATTTGAAACAATTACCTACATGATTTCGGGCGCGGTTGAACATCACGATTCACTCGGAAATAAAGGTGTTGTGCGCTCGGGCGAAGTGCAATGGATGACGGCCGGTGCTGGCGTTATTCATGCCGAATACATTGCACCCGAGATGAAAGCAGAAGGCGGTGTTTTGCATGGTTTTCAGATTTGGGTCAATTTGCCACGAAAAGATAAGTTGGTAAAACCAAGCTATCAACAGTTTGCCGATCATGAGTTTCCAATTCATGAAAAAGACGGCGTACGTTTGAAACTGATTGCTGGAACGTTTGGTGATTGGACTTCTCCAATCGTTACACGAACACCTTTAACTGTTATTCATTTACACTTAGAAGCAGACGCTTCGTATCAAGTTCCGTTGATTGCTGGCTTTGAAATGGCTGCTTATGTTGCCGATGGCGAAGTTGCTATCAATGGCGAATCATTTATCGATGGTCAAGTGCTGTTTGCAACAGATGAAAAAGTATTCACGGTAACGGCAAAAAAATCGGCTCATGTTTTAATTCTCGGTGGTGAACCAATCAACGAGCCAATTGTAAGCTATGGCCCATTTGTGATGAATGAAGAACACGAAATCCGTGAAGCAATTTTAGATTATCAAAGTGGTAAATTCGGAACTATTCCGGTATAAATAAGAAAATGAAAACGGTATTTCATCCCGCAAACGAACGCGGGCACGTCAATAGCGGCTGGCTCAATTCGTACCATAGTTTCAGCTTTGCAATGTATCATCATCCGCAAAAAATGAATTTTGGCTTATTGCGTGTCTTGAACGATGATACAGTGGCCGCTGCAATGGGTTTTGGTCGTCATCCGCACGACAACATGGAAATTGTTTCGATACCGCTTGAAGGCGCGTTGAAACATAACGACAGTACCGGGCGCGAAGCCATTATCCAAAAAGGCGAAGTGCAAATTATGTCTGCCGGAAAAGGTATTCAACATTCGGAAGTCAATGCGTCAACTACCGATCCGGTAAAATTTTTGCAGATCTGGGTATTTCCAAAAGAGCGCGGAATCACACCACGTTACGAACAGAAGATGTTTGATGCCGCAGCACGAGAAAATAAATTTTGTACAGTTGTTTCGCCGGTTGAAGCCGATGGCGGTGTTTGGATCAATCAAGATGCGTTTTTTTCTATCGGACAATTTACGAACGCGCAAGCACTCACCTATACTTTGCGTGATGCGAATCATGGCGTTTACGTTTTTCTGATTTCGGGCAACGCAAAAGCCAATGGCATTGCCTTACACGAACGCGATGGACTCGGCATTTATGAAAGTCCAGCGCTTTTTATCGAAGCCGAAAAAGGTTCAGAAATATTACTGATCGAAGTACCGATGCACTAAAATGCAATCAGGTGTTCGTACAGTTCTTTTACAGGCAATCCCATGACATTGAAGTACGATCCTTCAATGTATTCAACACCAATGTAACCAATCCATTCTTGCGCACCATAAGCACCCGCTTTATCAAATGGCTGGAATGTGTTGACGTAATAATTAATTTCTCCTGCTGTCAGGTTTTTGAAACGCACGTTGGTACGGCAGAAAAAGGCATCTGTTTTAGTTGCCGATTTTAAACAAACAGCGGTGTAAACAGCATGTGTGGCACCAGAAAGTTCACGCAGCATGGCTTTTGCCTCGTCGTCTGTTTCGGGTTTATTCAAGACATGATCGTTGATCCAAACAATCGTATCGGCAGTAATGACGAGTGTGTTTTCGGTGAGTTCGCCGTCAAATGCATCTGCTTTTTTCTGACACAGGTAGAGTGGAATTTCTTCGCGCTGTAAATCGGGAGAAAACGATTCGTCAACTTCTTTGGTAAGCAATTCAAATGGCAAACCCAACTCACGCATCAAATACTGGCGGCGGGGCGATTTCGATGCTAATACAAAGCGAAATTGATTTAGCCGTTCTGGGTACATAATTCGGCAAGAATGGTTGGAAATACAAACAAATAAGCTATACCAGCAACCATAATGAGTTTTGTAATCATGCTTGCCAATTGATAATGTTTTTTGGTTTCGGCTTTATACACACGCCAAGCAAGAAACAAGAGTGGTAACTGAACCAAAATCAGAAACCAGCAAAACGATAAATAATCAGGATGCGCTGAATCGGCTAGAAAATTGGTTTGCAACCAGCCAATTAACATCACCAAAAAGAGTGCGATACCGCAGACAATCCATTTGGTTGGTGCAATGCCCAATACAATGGGAAGCGTACGGCAGCCGTATTCTAAATCGCCTTCGTAATCTTCGGTGTCTTTGATGATTTCGCGCATTAAGGAAATAACAAACGCGAAAAAAGCATATCCGGCGGTGAAATTCAAAATCGTTTTTAAATCGAGGTAACCAATTTGAAGCAGTTGCAGATGCTCTTTGGCCTGTGTGGGTAATTCAAGCAAAGCAACCATGAGTGGAACAAGTGCGGATAGCAAAGCAATAACAAGATTACCAATCAACGGTTGTTTTTTCAGGTTAGTGGAATAAAACCAAAGTAGTGCTGGCGTAGTGATGTAGATGAATAAGCCCAAGCGCAACTGGTCATATTTCCACGAAAGAAAAATACCCAGTGCAACGCCGATAACATTAAAAATGGTGTGGAGTAAAATAGCGACTCTTCGTTTGATGGTTTTTCCAACCGGATTGGTTTCGGGGCGATTGACTTTATCAATACGGACATCAAAATAATCGTTGATGATGTATCCGGCAGCGGCAATGAAAATTGTTGCCAACACGAGTAAGAAAAAGTCAAATTCGCTCACACGCAAGCGAAGTACAGACATATCGAGGCCACAATTTTGGAAATTGAGCCAAGTGTCAATAAGAAAAAAGCGCACCATGTATTGTGTAAATACCATGATGAGCAAATTTGGCCAGCGAATGAGTCGAAGGAAAGCAATCATAATTGGAGAACAAATATAAGAATAACGGCGTGAGGGCTTTGGAATTTTTCCTGCTTACATTTGTAGCATGAAAAATCTGCCACTTTCAGGAATGCGTATTGTGATGCTTGGGGCTGGCAACGTGGCGCATCATTTAGTCGCGGCATTTGAAAAGGCGGGAGCAACGATTAGTGAGGTGTATAGCTTTACGCCCCCCCACGCCCGCGCACTCGCTAAACGCTGCCAGGCGCGCGCCATCACACAAATTCAAAACATAAATACACAAGCCGATCTCTATGTGCTAGCACTTCGCGATGATGCGCTAGCCGATGTGGTTGCCGCAATGCCAATTCCTGAACAAGGTATCGTTGTACATACTTCGGGAAGTACAGACGTATCGCTGCTGAA
>JAAFIA010000077.1:0-15683 GCA_013298545.1 Bacteroidota bacterium
CGCCCAAACCAGCGGTTCAGGTTTGTCGCATTGTTTCCATCTTTTCCAATATCACGCGCAGCATCGAGCGTATTACTGTTTACACCTTTAATCCAGCCATTAATCGTATAAGCATAATCTTGTCCCTGCACCTGTCTATCGCCAAGTTCCGTGCGCGCCAGCGGCCCATGCGCATAATAAAAATACTTCGCTTCCTTCTCCCAAATCAACCCTTCCTTACTCGTATAAACACTGCGCAGTCGGTTATCCGCATCGTAATAATACCGATGAAAATACTGGTCATACTTGCCTTGTTGGTACGCCACTTCGTTGACGTTTCCACTCCATAAATCATACTTATAATCCGTGCGTTTAAGGTTTTCTTTGAGGTGGTAAAGCCTATCGTTGAGGTTGGTTTCGGTGATGAGGGTGTTTACATTGTTTCTTTTCGCATTTTTTTTTAAATGTTTTTTTGTTGGAGTAGGAGCGTTGCGCAAGGTGCATTAAAGAACCTTTGCTCCGGCTGTACGTTGCAAGTCCTCGCAGTAGTTGTTGTATCAAACATATTTATTTGGGGCTGCGGGCTTTTCACTTCCATCCGGGCTAGTGAGTCATGAAGCTTGGCTTTCCATCGAAGCACAATACAGCAATGCAATCCGCCGAAAAGGCGGAAAGCAAAGCAAAATAAATTGATTATTTTCGAGATTCTAATATGACTAAGTGCCATGGAAACAGCAGAAGCGCAACTGGACGGATACGAAGGTTTTGAACGTGAATTATACGAATACTTACTCGATTACGAAAAATATCTTGCCGAAAAAGAAAAACTGAAACCAGCTACTATCCGAAAACATTCAAGCTACATCCGTTTTATGATTAGTCAAGGATGTGCTTACCATTCACTCAATGGATTTGAAGATATTACCTTAACCATAATCGGTTCAAAAATGGTACGCTCCTACAATTATCATTGCAACGAGTCTATTCAGTTGTCAAGTGCTTATGCGATGAGTTTGCGTTTTTTTACATTCATCTATAAGCAGTTTGGAATCGCAAATCATGAACTTTTACACAAACTCAACCGAAAGAAATAAATTATTTGCTATAAAATAATTTTAAGTCTGCATGCACAAACGCTCCTACCATCCCATGCTCATTGTGTTATTTCATCTGCAATTGCTCGACAAGGAACTTTTACAAAATATCCCACCATCCACAAAAACGTATTGGAAACAAACCTTGCAAGAAAATCAATTTGGTTATGTTGCCATTGCAGCATACATGCAAAAACATGAAGATATACGAAGCGTTTATACCTCAAAATTACTTTTTCGGTTCATGCGTTTTTCGTGTCGCATATATGATGGGTTTTCTCAAATGAAAACCTTGCTTCCGAAAACAAAATTCATAAAACGTGCTGTTGAGAAAATTTCAGTGCATGTTGTTTCTGCGCTTGCACAAAAAACTTCTGTTGCGCTTGCTTCGCGTGTGATGGGCTTTTCAAAGCAAACGTATTACCGCTTGCGTGCGCAGATTTCCTGTCATGCTTCAAAACTAAAACGGTGTTTTCGATCCTTGCCGCAACAACTTGCTATGCGCGAAGTGCAGACGATTGATAAAGCCATGAATGATCCGGTGAATTTTCATAAAACACGCACGACTATTTTTTATACGTTGCTCAACGAAGATAAATTGGCTTGTTCGCTGAGTACTTTCTATCAATACAGCCGCGATGCGTTTAAAAAATTAGTCAAGCCAAAACCTGTGCGCGAAACACTTGTTGCGGCGTATTTGTTTCAGTATTTGCATGTGGATATAACGGAACTAATTTGCACGAGCGGAAAAGTTTTGGTAGCATTCGTAAAAGAAAATAAATCGAAAGCTATTATCGGCTCAAAAGTTTTGCCCGATAAATCTTCGGAGCATATTCGTGATTTGTTTGCAGGCGTTTTTGAGGAATTTAAGTTGCAGGGTTTTCCTGAACGGATTAGTATTGTATCGGATGGCGGTTCTGAAAATAAAGGCGAACTTTTATCTTGGATAGCGATGCAGGTTTTGCCCGAAGTAAAAAAGTTGACATCGGGTATTGATGTAAGATCAAACTCACATTCTGAAACGGTGCATCATATTTTCAAAGCGGAGTTTTTACGCTATCAGCCGCCTAGTGATGCGTCAGTTGCGGTAGAAAAATTTGTTCAGTATTATAATCACGAGCGGTATATGGTTGATCATTTTGGCTATACGTGTTGGGAGGTTTTGCATGGTGCTGTGCCAGATAAAAATCGGTTTGCTGCGCAGAAAGCGGAAGCACGGTTGATGCGATTGGAGGAAAATAGAACGTTTAAGTGTTTACCGAAGATTGGATGTGGGAAGGGTTGAGAAAAATAGCAAACAACCGCGATTCCCGAAAGTGGATTTTTATTTTTCTAGATTGAAACTGTTTGAGTTTCAAAAAATGATGCGCTTTATTTTCTGAGTTTAGAAATTTAGAAAAAAATAGAGCGGCTTTTTTTCAAAGCCGCTCTGGGTGGGTGATTTCGGATATTTGAAGGGTTTTGTATCGGTTTGCTTGGGGTGCGCAAGCCGCTCTGGGTGTACTATTTCGGATATTCGAATGGTTTTGTATCAGGTTTCTCGGGGTGCGCTTGGTGATAATTTGATACATTACCACTCATTACCCACGACTATACATCTGAGCAACGTAATTTAATAACTGATAAATCCCTTGCAAGGGTGGGCCTTTTTCCAATTGAATAATATGTTCTTTTTTATTGTCAGTTACAATTACTATACGGGTAAACTCTAATTTACTTATAACGCCTTGACGAAATTCTTCAACTAATGCTAGACTAACATCAGTCATTTTTTTATAGTCTATTGATAGTACTAGATCGTTTTTTAAAACAATAACACGCTGATCAGAAATTAAAGTCAGATCATGATTGTTTTTTTTGAACGCAATTAAAGGTAGTTCATTGACAAACAAACTAGACATTAAAGGTTCATAGTCGAATTTATTAACCGAACTAATTAATTTTGTAAACTCTCCCTCACCGCCTTTTCTTTTGAAAATGGAAATTAGTATCGATGCATTAATTTTTTGATTTTTCATTTTGACTATGGTTTAAATGTTTTTTGAAGAAAAACTCCACTACCTGATTGTTCAAAATTAAAACCAAAACGGCTTGCTGTTGCTGGATTGAGAATTTTTCCATTTATAACTGAACAACCATATATAGACATTTTATTTGCACCCATTCTCAGAGCTTCATTTTCCATACTTCCTAAAAGGCGTATTAAAGAGGAGAGATTTTCTCTTTGAGCTGATTTAATATAAAATATATTACGAATATAAGTGTCTCCAGCTAAACCCTTTGTGCCATATATAGAATAACTACCAATGCTTTCGGGCCCATATATCAGTCCTTGAGAGAATGTTTCTTCCGTAAGATTAACTATTGCTCTATTGCCGCCATTTAGCGCATTCAATCCAACCCCAGAAGCACCCGAGGCAACAGACTTACCCATCCCAACACCATTCTTCACAACATTTGAAGTGTATGAAGAAGAACTCAATGCCATTGCTGGATTAAGCATCGACCCAATATCCATCACCATCATCGGAAAACTCATCAGATTCATTCCATCCTCAAATGAAACGTCCCCCATATTCGCACCAGACTCATCCCGTGAATAAGGCATACCATAAAACCCACCATGTGCTATATCAAAACGATAGTAGCCCCACCGCGTAGCCGTTCGCTCTGCAACACCATACATCTGATCACCATAGCCCCACGTTACACCATTCACAAAACCAGAACCAGCTCGCGTTACCGCATGTGTGGTAATATCGATCGCTTGCATTGTTCCGTCTGCGCTCATTCCTCCCATATACCGAGACGCATTTTGCACCTTCATCGCTGCACCAATCGGATCTTGTTTCACTTTAAGTGCAGCATCAACCGTTAACAAAAACATGGGCGGCCCACCCAACAACTCCGCCCCCTCCAACTCCGTCCCCAAACCCAATTTATTTTCCGCAAACGCATACGGAGAATTATAAGCATACTTCGCCGCCAATGGATCAACAGAAAAAAATCTTCCCAAACGTGGATCTTCGATTCGGTATTTATAATTTATTGCACCCTCCCACAACTCATTATCCTTCTCCTGATTCTGAAAATTGTAGCGATACCCATCCCCACCAAAACGACCATCCATTTCTGATCCAAACGCATAATAGTCTGAATAATTTCTAACATCTGGCTTGTAATAATCAACCTTCGAATCGCTACTATTTAAAACACGATTATGCGTTCCTGTTCCACTCGCAACACCATAATATACATTTCTGATCGCATCAAATTTATAATTGCCCGAAGCATTTAATGTGTAGCTATACGTATCAATCATGATTTTTCTATCGCTAACCGTTGCCGTAATACTATTCCAACGATTGCTCAACTCATACACCTTCCTTCCCAATTTTCTTTTGTACACCAACACACAATGATTTGTACAAGGCGATAATGGCGGAGAAGACGCATTATAAACCGGAACAAAAACCGCATTATACGTATCCGTAAAATTTAAATCCGTAAATAATTTCACCACCGTTGTATCACCATACACCAAACCCATCCGTTTACTACTATAAATATCCAATTCCACCAATTTCAATCGCTCTTCATACACATTGGCCGTTTGTGTAGTTGCATACCTGCGTTCATAAACACTCAAGACCTGCCCACTACCATCCCTCACATAAAACGTATATACCCAATGCAATTGCGAACGCACCCCGCCCACCAAACGCGGCTTCTCTATTTTACAAATCCGGTTCCCACCCGCATCATACACAAACTCTAAATCCGATTTTATACTGCCCGCCGTTCGGGTTATTTTCCACATCTTTCCATTCGCCTTCCACTCAATCTTCGCTATCTGCTCACTCGCATCCGCAATTAAATTGCCAATCGCATCGTATTGGTAGTTGCCAATATTTTGGTTATCAATATCTGTCGTATAATTGGCATTAGAAACCTGATCCGTCACATACGCCAAACGGTTCGTTGCATTCAGCGGCATCGCATTTGCACTATACGCCATCACCGCACCCGTTCGGTCATAATACCGATACCCAAAATCGTCCATCGTCTGCGTAGCACCCGTTTGGTTGCCATTGCGCTGCAAAAACAAAATATTCCCATTGCGGTCGTAGGTAAAATTTTCGCGGTACTTACCATCATCGCCCGTACTTCCCGCAAAACTATTCGTTGCTGATGAAAAATTGCGGTGCGCTCGTACTTGTTTCAACCGCTGCAATTGATCATACCGATACGCCGTCAATTGCTCCGCTACATTCCCCTGCGCCTGATCCAAATGCGCGGTCATCATGTACGCAATATTGCCATTGTACAACGACGCAAAATCGCCTTGCGTTGCCGTGCTCGTTACCCGTGCCAAAAACCGATCCGATGTAACTTGGTTCGCAAAAGCCGCCGCCCAATAATCCGACTTATGGCCATTGCCACCCTCAAAATACCCCAACACAAAACCCGCCGCATCCAAACCCGCATCGCGGTTGATGCTTGCTGCGCCTGTGATACTTTCGCTATACGCATCCTTGCCTATATCGCGCGTACTGTTTATACTCGCTGCATTCATGGCCTTGAGCCAGCCCATCACCGTATAAGCATAATCTGTTCCCTGCACCAATTTATCGCCCGTTTCTTGGCGCAACAATCCGCCGGTAGCATAATAAAAGTTCTTGGCTTCTTTTTCCCAAATTACACCATTGCGGCTGGAGTAGGCGTGGGTGAGGCGGTTCTCGGCGTCGTATTCATATTTGTGGTGGAACTCGTCAAAAAAGCCTTCTTGGTAATGCACGGCGTTTACATTGCCGCTAATGAGGTCGTACTCGTAGCGGGTGGTTTTGCGGCCTTCGGCTAGTGGGCCTAGTTGTTTATTTTCTTGTACCACTAGCTGGGCATTGCCATGTATATCGTACGAAAAATGCGAAGCATTGTCCCAAGTCGTGGCATTGTTATCGTCTAGTTCTTCGTAATACACGCTCGCAACACGACCGCGCAAATTTTCTTGTTGGCTGTTTGGAAAATACGCCGCCACACCCGCCAGCGAACCATCAAACTGGGTGCGCACCACTTGTTGTTTTTGCGTAGCATTGGCCAGCCAGGCCGCCAAACTCATGTTCGGATCTTTGCCCCGCGAAATATTGTCGGTGAGCGGTATCGCATTGAGCAATTGGCCAGACTCAAAAGCCCTTCCCAAATTGTCGTACAAAATATACGACCAAGCTGCAATGGGGTACAAAACCGCATCGCGCTGGCGCGCATTTTGGCTCACCACCACACGGCCCAACGCATCGTAAAACACCAAACCCGCCGTAGTCACATCGGGACTAATGGCTTCGGTATTTTGTTGCAAACTGTTGAATTTATAATTCGTCGTCATGCCATGCACCGCAGGCATATACGTACTCCCGGCAAGGCCCTTGCGGTAATTGGCAATGTCTGTCCCATCGGGCGTTCCATTGCTGTTGGCATCAGCCGTAAGATCAATTGGTTTTACACCTTCGGGCGGCACGGTCTTAATCAAATTGCCCGCTTGGTCGTAATAATAAAGTGTATAGTGGTATTCTTTGAGCGTATAGTTTACCGTAAAGGTTTCTTTGCCTTGTAGTTTTTTCAGACAGGAGTTGATGTAATACGTTGTCCACACATCAGCCGCAGCATTGAGGGCTTGGCCATAGACCAAATTGGTATTGGCTTGAGCCAAGGCATTGTTTTCTTGTTGGCATTCTTGCTGGAGGAGTTCTTCTACCGTTTCAAAATTGACGACCGTACTCTCGGGTTCGCAAAGCAAATCGGTCGGGAAATTTTGTGCCGTGAGATCGGCCAATACCGTTGTGCTTAAAGTACACAAACTCAAAATTTGTTGCACTTGTGCGGCTGTTATCGTTCCGGCTTCGGTTACACCATTCAACTCGTTGGCGATGGTTGTAAAATCGTTGTTGGCCAGTTCATCACTCAAATCATTTTCCGTAATAAATCCGTTTAGGTTTTGACACGAGCAGCCAACTTGCGAAGGCCCTTCGGGAAGTTCGTCGTCGTACTCGGCCAGCAAATCGTCAACCGTTTGTGTGAGTGTAGCAAAAAAAGTGCTTTGGTTCGGTGTTCCGCAACCATCGCCATGCAAAGCAAAGGTTGGATTTTCGGGAAAATAAATCGCAAAACCACTTGTCGTAATCGGACGGCCATCGGCCACCGGTTGCAAATAGCCATAGGGCGCACCAAAATCGGCCGTCTGGCAGGTTTGCACCGTTGTAGAAGCCAAATAGCCCTGTGCAATGACCAATTGCTTGATGTAATTGTACTGCCCCGCAAAAAACTGAATGGGCGCAATTTGCCCCGCAGCCGTACCCAAAATACCGGGATTGGTCGTTGTTCCATCGCCATGCAAATACACAAAATAATCAAATGTTTCTTGCTTCAAACCCACCGCAGCAGCCGAAGCCGCCAAATGAATATTGCTCGGATCGTTGATCACATACCAAATACTATAAAACCCATTTTGTGTATTGTTGCTCAAATACACCGGCATGTAATTTTGAAGCATATACGCCACACGCGTCTTGGCCGAAGTCGGATTGGAACTGCAAATATCGAAATCGCATAAAAAATACGGATCAAATTGCGCTGTCGATGCCGGAATCGCATGTGGCTGATACCCGCTATTGTTTTGTGTGGGCGGATTGCTCGTTCCAGTTGCCAATCCCAAAGGATTAAACAATTCTAAACTGGTCGTACTGGTATTCGGAAAATTGCCATCGGTACTGTAAAAAAGGGTTTGCTCGTAGGCATGAAAATCTTCTTGATCGTAAGTTTGCCCCGCCACACATACACGGCTGCAATAATACTCCCACGTGCAATGCTCCGGGTGGTATGTTACCAAAATCGCCGCCCAAGTAGGATCCCAATTGGCACGAACCGCATTCCAGTTGGTCAACGAAGCCGACGATAAATTGTCGAGCGCCGTAAGCATGGCCGCACTTTGTGGGTGTGCATTGAGCCAAGCATTCTGATCGTAGGCCGGATTGGGCGTTTGATCGCCATTGGCTTGTACACTAAATTTCTGCGGCAAATTATCGAAATACTGCCCACCTGGCCCCATGTCTAAGGTCATGTTTTGCAAACGCAAGGCACAAGGATCGGGAATTGGTGGCTGCTCGCAAAGCTGGTGTTGGCAAGCAGCAATTAAGGTTTGTGCATCGCTCGCCGCATTAGGCCCACTCATCGGATCGCCATTGGCATCGAAATACAAAAATCCATTGTTGCCATCGGGCCGTTTGTAAAGCTGCTCGCAAGCCTCATGGCAATCGAGTGCACACGGTTCTGCCGTAGCCGAAATATTGGGCACGCACGAATTGGCCGCACCTTGCGCCGCTATAAAATTGGCGCGTACGGTTTGCACATAAGCCGCATTCATGCGCACAATTTTCGTAACGCGGTAAACACCTACCGTCAAAGGCAAATTAAACGCATAATTGCCCGCCGGAATATTGAGTGCCGTAATGGCATTCATCGCAGGTGTTCCATCTTCGTTCTCGACCCGTATTTCTAAATCGTACCGGCACGTTTCGCATACCGGATAGCAGGGCCGCCCACAAGCCGTATCGCCGCCCAAACTATACACAAAGGCATAATTGCTCGACCCCGTAACCGTAATCGTACTAAAGGAAATCATCTCATTGCTCTGGTTGAGCGTGTTGCTGCCCAACAAATCTGCCGTGAGGTTGACACCCGTATAAGTGGTATAATCAATGGGCAATAAATTCTGCGGCACATCGCCCGCCAAAGCCGTTGCCACCACACGCCCTTCCTGATCGAGGTACGAAACCGCTACCTGTCCGTTGGCATCCAGCACCATATTTTTTTGGTAATGACTCACAAAACCGACCTCATTGCCAAACAACCGATCCAACTCCACCTGCCCCGATGGGGTGCCATAAAAATACTTGGTTTCTAAACCACCACCTTGCCGAAATGCTTCGCCCGGCCCACTTACACTTTGTGGGCGATTGGTACCATCGTTTTTGTACCGCGTTTGCGAATACGCATAGCCGTTGGTTGTGGCCACATAAGGCGTACCGCGGTCGGTGCGCAAATTGCTGCCCGAATAATATTTTCCGGTAGCAGTTGCCGTTGTATCAAGCGGATCAGGATTGTTTAGTTTGGTATCCAGATCAAAATTGTTGCGGTCAAAATTGGGATTGAAATTGGACTGATAACGCAAGACATCGGGGTGCGTCGCATCGGGTTTTACGGGTGTGGGCAAAAATCCCAAAGCAGGTCGTCCCTCATAATCGTAACGCGTTTCGGCCACAATCAAATTCGTATCCGTATTCATGCGCGTCAAGCCTTGACGGCTGTACAAAGCCCCATCAAAAAAACTAATGCTTTCGCTCTTCTTGCCATCTTCGGCAAAACTTGCAGCATACTGCCAGTTCAATAATTTTTCACGCCCATTGGGCAAATCGAGCCGTGCAAAGGCCGCCGCAATAGCCGCCGCATCCGTAACCGTATTGCCTTGCTGAATATTGTAACTCCACGTTCCTTCGGCCCGCACCAAATTTCCCGTAGCTGCATACGTTCTAAAATCAACCCCAACCGGACGCACCCGAAACAAAATAATCCCGCGCGGAAAAGCCAACTCAATGGCATAATGCTGTGCTGGAACATTGACCCGCGTAGCATTCTTCCAATCGTAAGCAAAACTGGTATTCAAGGCTTGTGTGCCCGCATCCAAAAACAACCACTCCAAATCGTACGACTCCGCACCTAAAATATAATTCCAGCCCAAAGTCGTTACCGATTCCGACCCATCATCATATTTATAAAGCGTAGGTGCTGTTGCCGGAATATTGTAATACCGTTCTACATCGTTTTCCAAATCCAAATACACATCCATCAAATCGGATGGAATCGTTGCAACAGGCGTTTGCGAAACATCGCCATTGGCCCAGTATTTTACTTGACGAATGCCCAGCACCGCTTTGTGTGCATCGGTATATACACGCATACATTGGTCCGTATAACTCGTTCCCTCGTTTGGATCGTAACTGATAAATACACTTTCGTTTGTGCGTGTAAGCAAAGCATTCAACGAGTCGTAAGTCGTAATATCATAAATCACTTGAATGGCCCAAGGCTGCGCTGCGGCATGGTGGCGGCTATCGTCGTACCGGAGCATGACTTTGGTTTCGGCTTTCTTGACCCGAAACACTTCGTCCCAACGCAAGGGATCGTTTGTGTTGAAGGGATGCGCCACCATATAGGGAAACCATTGGTCTTGAATGCTCATGGAAACGCCCGGCGAGGCCACCGAAACAATGGGCTGAAATCCAGTTTTGCCACAGCGGCTCAACAGCACTTGCTCACGTCCCGCAAAAGCAGGGAGGCTTATCAAAAGCGCGACGATAATCCGAAGGAAGGGGTAAATCCTAGTCATGACGTTGTAAGTTTTGAGGAACTTTATTTTCTTGCTCTACCACCTTGTAGGTTAAATAGCGGCCTACGCCTGTCCATTGCCCATTTTTCTTGGTGATAAATTGCGCTTCGGAAAAATAAGCATCCGAAACGGGTTTGTTAATCGTAATGGCCGAATAGCGAATCCGAATGCGCTGAACGGTTGAAGCAATCTCTTCCGAATCGACGTACTGATAGACCACTTCTTCCAAGGTGTTGTTTATGCGATTGATGAGCACTTCGATGCGTGTATAAACGCTTTGGTCTTTGGGCACAATTACGATACGCGCTGCTGTTGCCGTGCCTTGCCCGTAAGTATAGCTGGCCGATTTTCCGAACTCAGCCGTATCGGGTAAGTCAATGCCCGGTTTCATTTTCTTCGCATCGGGATGTGTCGAATAAATAATTAATTGTTGGCCATTGTCAACAAAAATAGTCCGCTTCAAATTCGATAAAGTTATTTTTCCCATGATGCTCGAATAATACGCATCGCCTCGTTTCACCACTTCGCCTTGGTGGTTTTGAATCGGCGTAATATCATTTGCACCCGCAAAAAAATCCATGTTTATTTTCATCGAAAAATTTTTGGCCTGCGCGTAGGCCTCGTTCATCTTGCACAGCAATTGAATAGGCGTATCAGCCGCCTTTGTAGGAGCAAAAAATAGCAAGCATACAAACATTGTAACTAGTTGATAGAACAAATTCTTTTTCATCGTTGCCGTTTATTTAATTGCGTTTGATGTTTCCGCGTGAAGTGCGTAGCGTAACAATGCCTTTTTCGGTTTCTTGTTTTACCTGCACCAAACTTCCCTCTTCGTCGTAATTATAAAACGTAGCATAGTTACGGTCATCCAACTCGGCCAACAACCAAAGCGAATTGAGATCATACACGTATGTTTTCATACCACTCGTAAAGGGCTGAATACGGATATCGTCAAACCAAACTTCTGCCGAACTGATCGATAAACATTTCAACTCAATCTGAATGGTTTGTCCCGCAGCAGGTGCAACAAAACTCAATTCAATGCGCCGCCATCCCTCAATGGCCGACTTCTTCGGATCGGGCGTAACCGTAGCCAAAACCGTATTGGTACTCGTGTTTTTCACTTGCACTTGACCATTGGCTCCAGCCGAGGTTTTGACCCACAAACTCAACTGGTATTTTTGCCCCGCTTGCGGATTGAATAAATTGTACGTTGCTCCTTGATCCGAAGAAGTAGTCATCAACGCCGGACTAGTCGATCCTACTTTCAAACTCCAATTGCCTGTATGTGCATATTGGTTGTCAAGTACCAACGGAATATTGCTATTGGCACTCACAAAACGCAAATGCCCGTGCGGTGCGGTGGTTGCGTTGGCGTAAGCCGTTGTATAATCTTCAAACCCATCCGATGACAATTCGCGGTACATCGTATTGGCTCCAACAGCCACCGAAAGCGATTGCTCGTAGCCATACAGCGCTGCCGAATAAATGCCCAAAGCATCTTTGCTTTCCAATTCAAAACCATACGGGCTATACTGTGTTACTTCGCCCGTATAAGTCCATTGCGGATTGAGTGCCGCCGGATTGTTAGTTGCCGACCAATCGTATGGAATGAAATGTTTATACACACCATCAATGGCAATATTCGATCCCGATGCCGAAGCGGTTTGCTGCTTGCGATCGACCTGATACACCCAATTATCTTTCGAACGCCAAATTCCTTTTGTTCCAAACCGATACGCATTGATCGGAAGTTGCGAAGAAAATTTAGTACTGATATTGGATGTCGCCAATTTGTACGAAGGGTCATTGTTGTCGAGATAATTAAAACTCCAAACATCTTGAAAACGATTGGCCTCCGCATGCAACACATCGTCCATACACGATTTGAAACACGAACCCGTACGAATCAATTGGCAAGTAAATTTATTTTCTGGACTTGTAGCCACTACTTGATTGCCCGAAAGCACGAGGTCGAAATAAAAGGCCGAACGCAAATCGGTAATTCCACTATTGGCCGGAAATACCACTTCGAGCGTACACTCTGCATTCAAACTAAAAATCAAACGCGGTGCATTCCAAGTAATCGTTACGTCTTTCAATTGTCCCGTAGCACAATCGGTATAAAATTTCTCGAACGTATAACTTGTGCCATTCATGTGGCTGCCATTCGAGGCGTATTGATTGAATGCATCGAACAACGGGAAACGGCGCTCTGTAACCGGATTTTTCAAGGCCACAATGACACCATTGCTCACACTTTGTTGGTTGCGACGGCCCGAGCGAAGAATGGTTAATGTACCATTGACATTACTTATCGAGGTTGTTCCATCTTCGCGCATACACGTTATTTCGTTCGTCGCCGTATTTACAGCAGATACCCAATAAATTTCGCGTGTATTGACATTCGGAAATTGAAATTCTACTTCATCACCAGGTGTAAAATAATCACCAACATAGCCTGTCGATGGTGAGTAAGTGCCATTAACAAATGTTACTCCAAAAAACTTTGCCCCCACATTTTTATACGCACCACCCATAGTCGGGTACGCCCAATGCGCGGCATAGTTGTAATTAAATACTGGCTTATCAAAATTATTGGTGGTTTGTGTCAACAATGGCTGACCCGTTTCGGCATCGTACATCAAATTCTTGCTCGAAGTGTAAGCACCATCTTTGTATTGGCGTACTTCCGACAAAATTCCATTGCGCTGAATAATTTTCAAGGTCGAAACAGAACGGTATAGCGACGAATTGATTTCGAAATACGGCAAAGCATTGGCCCATGTAATATACGGAGGCGATGCTCCCGCATCTGTTTGCAAACCTGCATTGATACTGAAATTGGAATGCTCCTGCCGATCGACCGAAAGCTCTTGTGTACGTCCCAAATCGGCTTCGCGGTAAACGCCATCGGCATCCATCACCACCACACGACTTTTTAGGCTATTGGCCTGTGTTGGATCATAGGTGTTATTGGTCAAGAAAATATATTCGCTCTTCGAGACCGGAATCGTGTTGGGATCATTGATATTGGCATTGGACGAATACACCGCTTGGCCTTTCATTTGACCATGCATATTGTTCAACTCCACACTAAATCCTTGCGAGTAGCCTTTGTTGCTATAACCAATTTCGCCAATGAATGGTACAATGACCGGAATGGTAAAATTCTTTTTGCCCAAATCGGTATTGTCCACCAACACCGGAAAATCTTTGGCGGTATAAAATTCATTTACCGTAATGCCACTTCGGTTTTTGGTAACACCCACATCGGCGCGCGACAAACTTTTTACAATAACACGGCGGTAGCCCACATTGGCCCCCGGATACAAACTTTCGCCAAAAGGCTCTTCGGTATATAAGCCATCATTTTTGTACGGGTATCTCCGTTCATCGTAACGCAAAGGTAAACGCAAGGCAATCTCTTCGCCGCCCACCAAGGGTTCGTATTCGGCTACACCCGAACTGCTGCCATCAGGCATGGTATAACTGTATTCTGTACCATACGTAAAATCTTGCGTGCCTTCGCCCGTCATCGCTTTCCAATCATCGTCAATCGTAATTTTTTTGACGCGATGACCGCCACCCAGTTTTTTCTTGTCGGGACTATTCAACCGCAACCACGACGGTTTTGGATCAATAATATCAGTACCGCCACGCTGCAAATAAAGCTCATTGCAATACCCGCGCGATTGGCAAAAATTAAAATACCCCAACAAGCGTTGCGCATTATTGGCCAAATTGACAAACGCTTGAATCGTTTGGGTAATATCGTTATTCGCACTAAACAGGTTGCCATCGTCAAACAAATCTTGGCGCTCCATACGCAAATACTGCCAACCCGCCAATTTGAATGGATGATCGGTTTGCCCAATCGGATTCCACGGGTTGCGTTCTTCTGCCGTTACCCGAATCCAACCCGTTGTTACATTGCCATTGCCATCAAGTGGCCCATAACCATACCAAAGTTGATTTTTGTTTGGACGTGCATAGCCCTCTACATAATCGTAGGAATTGTGTGGCGAAAGTCCGGGCGTTTTTTTCAATTCCAAAAACGCCTTGAAATACAATTCATCAATCCCTTCAACATACGGCCTAATTTTCTCGCGCCGATCTGCTGCCGTTAAATTGGTGGCATTAAATGTTTGTTCCAAATCAAAGAAAACAATCAGATTGCGGTCATGGAGTTTGTTGCCATTTGAAATAGCACGACCATAGGTGGCCGAATTGACATTCGCGTCCACATCGGTTACATTTCCTGTGCCCACAATGCGTTGCATTTGCATCGCCGCTTTGTCTTGTACATAGGCATAATCGTCGCTTTCATACGTCACACGAATTTCGCCACCTGAGGGCAGTTTAATCGTTTTCAAATTCCAAGCTCCCATGTATTCATGCACCGGAACAACCGATTCTTTCTGATCGACGTATGGATTTTCGTTGGCCGTAATGGCAAAACCAGCGTCTATACGGTCTTTTTTGTAAAAACCCCAACGATCCATTTCGTCTTGACTATAATTTGGATTGTCGTACGGATAAGGATTGTTGTTGGCATCTACATTTTCGTACGAAAATTCATACGGACTCAATTGCCCTTTTGAATTGCCTTGATGTGTAAACCACAATTTTTTAAGAGTCAGTTTGCCCTTCGTCGATGCGCTACTATTGGGTGTATTTCTGCAAAGCGAATAATCGTATTCGAAATGCACTTTGGTCAAGACTTTAGTGGGTTCTTTTTTGCTCACCAGTTCAATGGATTGAAGCGCATTGAGCGACTGGTTGCTGGTCTGGTTGCTGCTGAAATTTTCATTCATCGCACCCAAGGCATCTTGGCGTTGTGCGTCTAAAATAAAATTGGCCGCATGCGTTTTGGTTTCTACCGAGTTGAGGTAATAAATTTCTTTTTCGCCATACATATAACTCAATTTATCGTCGTTCATATCCGACAAATGATTTTTCATGTAATTGGCATCTTGATAAGGAACACGCCAACTGTAATTGGTGTAACGACGGCTATAATTGAATTTTACCCAATACCCAAAATCATCATCGGTTGGCCCATCGCCTTTCAAATCGACATAATCGGCAGAATACATAGCGGTAAGCAAATAGCTATACGCATACTTGGGCATTTCGGTACTCATAAACAAATGATCTTGCCCCTCGCT
>JAAFIA010000077.1:15693-20277 GCA_013298545.1 Bacteroidota bacterium
GGTTACGGTTACTTCGCCAATATGATGATCGGGATTGTTGCCATAATTATATGCAGTAGGTGTACCACCCGTTGTCGGGAATGCATTTGCAGCATACAAATTCACCACCGGTTTTCCATACCCAATCGTATTGTGAATTTGGCCCGAAGTACGGTGCGTCATGAGTTGCGAACGGACTTCGCGGGTGGTGCGTTTGGTGTTTGGAGTGATCGATGTAGATGACTGCGAACTGTAATCGGTAACAAAATTATCTTCGGCTGCAGGTACAATACCATTTCCGCCATCAAATACAAGTTTTAAATCAAAACGCGAAGCATTTGCACCATTAATATTATCCAGATCGCTTGGATCGGAAGCGGTCATTTCACCACTTGATTTGTAATAAACAGGTTCGTATAATGGATCGGCAGAAGTATGTCCATGAAATGTCATATTACTTAATCCATTCAAATGATTTTTCCAATCGCCGGAATAGGAGTGGGAGTAATTTACGCCAATATTTCCACCCAATACAGTTTCGCTACTTGCAGGATTGATAGTGTAATGTGTGCCAAATTCTTGAATAAGTGTTGGTCCCCATGCGACATTGTCCAATGGTGCATCATAAAAAGTTAAAAACTCAGACCTAAATGGTTTAAATATACCAGAAACACCTTGACCAGAAACTTGAAAAATATCTTGTGTTCCATATCCAATTCCAATTGATGGACTATTTTTTGTTGCAGGATTATCAAGATCTCTATTGAAGTCTAATATGTATGACTCCGATGACCCTCTATTTTGAAGATATGAATAACCATAAGATTTATATTTATAGTCAATTTCAGCACTTGAAAAATTAGTGAGTGAAAAATCAAAAGTTTTTTTGGTTGTCTTTGTAAACTCGATAGACTTTTTATTCGGTTCTCCAATACAAATTCCAATGCGAGCTATAGAACCAGTTGTATGTGCATTGTTTTGTTGAATAGCGCCAGAAGAACTAAAAACAACACCTGCGCCAGCAGAGGTTTTTTGAAAATTTACTAAATATAGTTTTGAATAGTTAACATCACCAATCTCCGAACGGTTACTAATGTACGCATCTTCAACTTGGGTTACTTTAGACCCTTTTAATGAAAGAGAATATATTCCTTGTCGTGTGCTATAGCCCAAAGACAATGTCCAGAGTTTAGTTTTTTTTCCTGATGTATTTGCATGTGAAATACTTGGACTTACACCTAATCCACCATCAGTATCGTATGACAAACTAATTCCTGGCGCAAAGTGATTGAATATTTTCGAGTTGCTAGCTGTAGTATTTATTGCAACAGAATGGCCAATTCCTTTGTAATTATTATAGTATATAGTATAATTAAATTGCGGTTTTGGTAAAAGAGAAGAATCCAATCCGAAAAACTCTTTCCAACTAGTTGACTTATGCGTAACACTATTGAATACTGTTGATTGACTTTGAACATTGCGCATAACATCAAATCTATTCCAACTTAAAGCCCAAGTCTCCATCGGCTTATAATCCAAGGTCTTAATCACCTCATCGCCCTTAAAATCATCGGGCAAACCACGCATGTTGCGGTTAATGACCCCCGGGTTAATGTTCCAGCCCAAGCCCACCCAACTCGCTTCCTGCTCCATACTAATCCCCGCATGGTAAGCCATGTTGATCGGATAACCACCGTTTGGCCCAGGAACAGTTAGTAGTGGAATATTGTAATTGAAATCGCCACTAAATAAATTGACCATCTCCGAAGTACCTACCGGCTCAAAACTTTCTACTTCGGGCTGGCTCGGGCCACCCGTCAAGGCATACGCAGAAAGCGGCATCACCAATTCGGCCACCAAATTGAGCAGTAAATACATGGCCACCACACGGCCAATTTTTGTTTTGGTACTCAGCTTAATGTTGAACATATTCGATAAGGGGTAAATGTTGAATGTCTTGTGAACGGATCGTCAATTGCACCGAGCCTATGCCCAATGTCTGATCATTGTAGATAAATAATTTATCGCTCGTAGTAAAGGCTGGTGTCTTTTCAAACGCCAACAAAATGGTACTCTTCGGACTTAAATTATACGTGCGCTCATAATGGTACAAAACACAAGGCAAGGTATCGCCGCCCTCTACAAGCACCATATCGTTTTGCGCCATGGATGAAAAATATTCCAGTCGAGCATAGTATTCTTGATCATCGGCAATACCCGCACGTAAAACTTCCTGCCCATCGTTCGACTTGATCTGAAACGCATAGTATTGCAAATTGCCCAAGTCTTTTTTCTTTTTCGAAACCAAATCAGCCGTACAGTTTTCGGGCTTCAATTCCCGAATAGCAAGGTACTCCGGCGACTCATAAAGCAAGCTAAACTCAAAATCGGTAATCGTCTTTTTATTCAAAACTCCATGCGCTTCGTCGTTTACCCACGCCACATAGTTTTCTGGACTGAGCGGAGCAACCGAACAGCCCGAAAACAAGCAGACGCATAGCATACTTGCAAAAAATAAGGAAGCGATCTTCTTCATCTAATTTTTATTGTCCTTTATATTTTGCATTGACGTAAGCCGAAATTTCTTCTGTTACATTGTCCGTTTCGTCGGCATACATCAACGAGCCAGAACCCTCCGCACCAAAAATGAATTTATACTTTCCATTTTTCCCAAAATCTTTGATGTACTGATTCAATTGCTTCCAAATTTCATCATCATACGTCTGTGTTAAACGCGCGTTTTCTTCTTCTACGGCTTGACTTTGAAGTGTGTATTGCTGACGTTTATACGCAAATTGCTCTTCTAGTCCTTTCCGGTTTTCGACCGCCAGACTTTGCAGATTTTTTGCCAATACATTCAAATCCAATTTCAAACTATCCAGTTGGGCTTGACGTATGCTCTGCACCTGTTGCAATTTTGTTTCGTACTCTTTTTTCATCGTAAACGAACTATACAGTTTGCCTAAATCCACATACCCAACCTTAGGCTTTGTGAACCATTGTACCAAAACCAAAACAAGTGCTGCAAATGCAACAATCAAAGCGACGATTGAAATTTTTCCTTTCATTGTTGATTTCCTCCAGAACCACTACAATTTGGCGATAAATTGGTGGTGTTTTTAAAACGTAAATACCAATGCTCATTTTTTTCGTTGATCACTTCTAGAATGTAATACCCATTGGTTACATTACCATTCGGAACAATATTGCAATCCATCACGTTGAGCAAATAGCGGTTGTCGCCAAAATAAACATTGGGCAAATAAGCCGATGCAATCTGATCACTCGTAGCAATTAAGCCATGCAAATCGGTGTAGATGCGAAAAGTCAATTTGCCATCAGGGTCGTTGTACTCATCATCAAATCGAAACATAAGTTTTCCATTGCTGATGGAATAATAACCGGCATCCAATTTTCTTTTCAGAATCGCATACGGTTGTGTGTTTGTTCTACTTCCGATTGTAACAGCCCAACTGGTTTGTGTGGCAAAATTTAATGCGGCAATGGATGTAATTTTTCCTGTACCTGAATTAATCACCAAGTTCGATTGTCCCTGACTTGTCCATAACGTCCCATTCCATCCACACACACGCATGTCGTCATAGTTATTAACGTTCTGCGAATTCCTATTCCACCCCAACGTAACCGAAACATTCGATGTCCCCACCAACCGCTGAATCGTCCAATACTCACATCCGCTAATCGACTCCAGCGAGTCCACCTTCGCCGAACCCAACGCCTGCCCCACACCAAAATACCTCCCCTCAAACTTATCCCCAACCGCCCCCGGCGCACTCATCCCCAACGGATGAAACGCCACGCTATCGTTCAGTAACGTATCGCCAAGTGGAAAGGTAAACGCCTGATTTCCGATCTTACGCACCGGCCCACCAATGTAAGTCCCAATGCCACCACCGGTAGCCGTAGCCCCACTCGTCAACTCTACATACTGCCCCGATTTCAACCGAATCTGCCCCTTGGTCAACGTCAGCGATCCCGTTACTTGCACAATTTTATGAAACCGAATGCCACCACTCGGCACCGACTTATTCACCACCACCGTAGGAAACACCACCGAAGTTCCCGCATCGTAAAAATTCCCCATCGCAGTACCATCAAACGTCAAAATTCCTGTATAAGCACCCAACGTTCCTTTCCGATCGTACGAACCACCCAAATTGATGTTTCGGCTGCCCGGGGTAAGCGTGCTACTGGCCTCAATCAACAAGCCATTGCGCACATTCAAATTTCCTGTCAAGGTAACCACCGCACCCGTTTTCACCGTCAAATTATGAAACGGCAAGGTCGCCGTAGCCCCCGCAGTTCCCTCCCCATCCAAATTCATCGTTCCGTAACAATTGACCGAACCCACTGCCAAACCACCACCCGAACCTGATACCAAACCAGCATTGTAAACCAAATTTCCCTGCACAGAAATAACACCCACCAACTGCAAAGCACTATCGTTATTCGTTTTATCAATCGTAATCGGCCCCAACCGACCGCCACCCGCCGTACCACTTCCCGTAAGTTTCTGTTTGCGATTGCCCGTAAAATAAAACACCGTAGTCCCCGGCACCCCCGTTGCAATATTCGTTGTGCGCA
>JAAFIA010000079.1 GCA_013298545.1 Bacteroidota bacterium
CACCAACTATAGTAACTCACCAAGTCTCATGTCTCAAATCTAGTGTCTCAAGTCTGCGCGGGAAATGCGGGTCTGAAAATCACTCTCCAATTCACCAACTTTGTAACTCACCAAGTCCAGTGTCTCAAGTCTGCGCGGGAAATGCGGGTCTGAAAATCACTCTCCAATTCACCAACTTTGTAACTCACCAAGTCTAGTGTCTCAAGTCTGCGCGGGAAATGTGGGCTGGAAAATCACTCACCAATTCACCTCACTTTTCCTTTTTGCATTTGTTCACAAGCACTTATGAAAGCATTGGTTATATTTGCGCTTAAATCGCAAAATCCATGAACCGATTCTCTCACGCCAGTATTGTTGCATTAGCAATTACGTTTATTACGATTGCGTTTTCCATGATCATGTATATAGTTGCTCCATTGAATGATTGGAGCAATTACATCAGCTATCTTTTTTACGGAGGAATTTTGTTTTGGGGCTTGACGCAATGGCGCTCCAAACAAGGCGGCTATATTTCTTATGGACAAGCCATGGCTCACGCATCATTCATTATGCTAATCTATACGATACTGATCAGTATTTGGACATACGTTTTCATGACATTCATTGCACCTGATCTTATTGATCAGATCTTGTTGAAGATGGAATTGGATATGGAGAAAAAAGGCGTAAGCGAAGAGCAAATGGCAATGATTATGGAAAGTTCTAAAACATTCATGACGCCTGGCATGATGATTCTTTTCGCGTTTCTTGTAAATTTATTTTTCCTCACCATCATCAACCTCATTCTCTGTGCCTTCGTTTATAAAAACAAACCCGTTCAAATCAACAACGGTTTTCAACCGCAAATGCCGCCACAGGATTTTAAAAATACGCCAGAAAACTAATGGATATTTCCGTAGTCATTCCTTTATTTAACGAAGAAGAATCGCTTCCCGAACTGCACGATTGGATCGTCAAAGTCATGGACGCCAATCGCTACAGTTACGAAATTGTTTTTGTCGATGATGGAAGCAAGGATAAATCGTGGAAAATTATAGAAGGCTTATCGGCAAAAAATAAACATGTGCGTGGCATTAAATTTCGTCGCAATTACGGAAAAGCAGCGGGCCTCAATGTCGCATTTGAAGCGGCTTTAGGCGATGTCGTCATTACTATGGATGCCGATTTACAAGACAGCCCCGACGAAATTCCAGAATTGTACAGCATGATTGTCAACGATGGTTTTGATTTGGTATCGGGTTGGAAAAAGAAACGTTACGACAACGCATTTACCAAAAATCTACCGTCTAAATTATACAACGCCACTACCGGATGGATTAGCGGCATCAAGTTACACGATATGAATTGCGGCTTGAAAGCTTACCGTCGCGATGTGATTAAAAGCATTGAAGTGTATGGCGAAATGCACCGCTACATTCCAGTAATTGCCGCCCGCGCTGGATTTACCAACATTGGCGAAAAAGTAGTACAACACCAAGCCCGCAAATACGGCGTTTCTAAATTTGGAATGGGACGTTTTATCCGCGGCCCGCTCGATTTATTGTCTATTTCCTTTGTATCGAAATTCGGAAAACGTCCGATGCACTTTTTCGGTTCCATTGGTATGCTCATGTTTACGATTGGCTTTTTCGCCGCACTCTGGCTTGGCGTACATAAACTTTGGATTGTTTTGTACGAACATGGTGTAGCCGAACGCGTAACCGCAAGCCCTTGGTTCTACATTGCTTTGACGAGTATGGTCATCGGAACACAATTGTTTTTAGCTGGATTCTTGGCCGAGTTAATCGCCCGCAATTCGCCCGATCGGAATACCTACTTGATTGAAAAGGAAATCGGAGAGTAAAATTTCGGTTTAGAGACACAGACGGTTTTAAAGAGCGGAGAAACAGTGCGGAGTGCGCGTTTCACGCTCTCTGTTCTAAAACTAGGCGGTCTCATGTCTCAAATCTCGTGTCTCACGTCTAAAAAAAAACGAGCAAAGCGAGTTTAAACACACACCGTTACCCAAAAAATCCCACATCAAACAGAAGCAGGAAATCATTGAAATATAAATTTGTTCTTTTGGAATTTTACTCCTGTTCTTCCGACGAATAATCCCCATTTTCCAAAATCACCATTTTAACCGATTCCACGCTGTGGCGGAAACGCTTTAAAATCGTGAATTCGTAGCCTCCAAATTGTTTGACTTCATTCACGGCAGGAATGCGTCCAAACAAATAATTCATCAATCCGGAAACCGTTTCGTAGTGTTGGCTTTCGGGAATGGCAATGGGCAACACATCGTTGATATCCGAAAGTGTTGATTGCGCATTGACAATAAATTCAGTATCTGTTTTTTTCTCGACCGAAGGTTTCTCTTCGTCATGTTCGTCTTGAATATCGCCGACTAATTCCTCGATTACGTCTTCCAAGGTTACAAGTCCTGTGATACCGCCAAACTCATTGGTAACAAAAGCCATTTGAATGTGAAGCGTTTGAAACTCGCGTAACAAATCATTCACGCGTTTGCTTTGCGGAATAAAATGTGCCGGACGAATCATTTTCTCCATCGAATCGCGCATCAATTTGCCCTGTTTCATCAACTTGAGCAAATCTTTGGTATAAATCACACCTACAATATTATCGAGCGAATCGCGGTAAACAGGCATGCGCGAATAACCTTCGTCAATCACATGATCCAAAATTTGCTGCGGATCAAGTTCGATATCAACTGCCGAAATTTTAGTACGCGGCACCAAAATACTACGCACCATACGATCGTCAAACTCAAATACATTCTGAATCAATTCATGCTCCGATTGCCGAATCGCGCCACCTTCTTCGCTTTCGGTCAACAACAAACGCAATTCCTCTTCTGAGTGAATATCGTCATGATCTGGAGAAGGCTTTTGCCCAATCAACCGTAAGGTTAAACGCGTCAGCACATTAATCAGCCAAATAAACGGCTGAAACATGGTATGAAAAATACGCATGGGCCAAGAAATAAACAAGGCCGTTTGCAACGAATGACGGATACCAATTGTTTTTGGAACCTGTTCGCCCAAAACCATGTGTAAAATCGTAATCAAGGCAATACCCGTTGCAAAACCAAAAGTGCGTAAAGTTTCGTCGCTAAACGTAAGGCCAAGTTTTAAGAAAAGTTGTTCGAATACCGAGGTGAAGTAATGCTCGCCAACGCTACCTAAAATAAGACTAGCAACGGTAATCCCCAATTGTGTAGCCGACAAATACGCATCTAAATGATCGAGCAGATGCCGTGTTACCTTCGCGCGCGCGCTGCCTTGCTGGATTTTAAGATCAACTTGTGAAGAGCGAACCTTAACAATAGCGAATTCAGCAGCTACGAAGAACGCATTGAGAAGGATGAGGAGAATAATTAATAGAAGGTCTTGACCCATAGTGTGTGACAAAAAGTCATCGGCACAAAGATAGTAAAATCTTGGTAGCTCGGATGCATGGAAAAAGGGGCTGCTCCAAACGATTGGGAATTGCAAAAAAACATTTTTTATAAAATAACCACTTATTAGTTTTTTACAGCCAAATATTTATTGTTATTTAATTTTATTACTACTTTATGTATATTAGCGAATCAAATTACAATGTCATAACCTAAAATAAAATCACATGAAAACAAAATTGATCTACGGCTGCTTTGCTGTTTTTGCAATGGGTATAGGCATATACAGTTGCAAAAAGAGCTTACCTGAAGAAATCGCTTCACAACAGCCAATCGGTTCGCCGATGCAAGCCCCTCTGGTTTGCAATTACGATGTTCCATTGGTCTGTAACAACCAAATTCCGCATTACCCAACACAACAAGTTTTTGATGCCGTTTACCAATGCTTAGAAGCCCAATACGAACAATATAATGATAACTTTGAAGCAGCGCATCCCAATTTAAGCGACGATGCGTATGATGATTTAGTCGATTCATTAGGCTTTAACGAAGAGCACACGCTCAAAGATTGGGAAACCACAAAAGGATATACATCATTGCGAACTTTTTTAAATAACGAAGAAGCCATTTGGTTGGCAAACGGTATGGATCCAAACTCCGACCCGTTTGACCATGCAATCTGTGATCTGATTTTATTGACCATGATTAATGCCAACGGCGATATTCGTATTGTTAATGACTTGATTCATTTCGATCCCGACGGCTCGCAAATAATCGTTACCAATGCCGATTGTGCTGCATTCGACAGCGCCAAAGCCGATCCCAATTACACCAGTCCGAATGTGCAACGCATTCTGGTGGGGCCGCCTGAAACATGTGAGCGGCATGAGAATGAAAAGGGAGCGAAAATATGGCCAAATAATGCAAGCCGTATGTTTAATTGGCGCGTTGATTTTGATGCATACATCCAAAGCTCCCAAGCAAAGTCTGTCATGCGAAACTTTAGATTGAAAAACGGGAATTGGAAAAAAGCTGCGGCACATTGCACCGTAAATATTGATGGTGATATGTGGAATAGCGAATGCATCCAATCGGCAGCAATTGGTTTTGAAACCAAAACCAAGACACGCAAGCGAATTACAGCCAATCGCTTTCCATTAAGCTATGGTAAAATAAAAACCAGTGAAGTTTTGGGGTACTTTAGACCAACCAATGGAAACATATACATTGATACAGCAATTGTTTGGTAGAATAAACCGATCAATAAACACAGGCGGTACATTTTTAATATGCTGCCTATGTTTGTTGTTATCTGCCAAGGTAGTTGCACAGACTACCTCCAAATGGGAATGGAACATCACCTCCACCATTCACCCGCCATCAAGCATCACACAAACAAGTGGAACAGATAAAATTCAAATCAGGCCCAGCGTGGGTTGGGAATTTGGATTTTCGCGAGAAATTTTCCAAATGGGAATGGAACATCACCTCCACCATTCACCCGCCATCAAGCATCACACAAACAAGTGGAACAGATAAAATTCAAATCAGGCCCAGCGTGGGTTGGGAATTTGGATTTTCGCGAGAAATTTATGCGAAGAACAGTCTTAAAATAGACTTAGGTTACAATCGTGGAAGTACACCTGTTCATCTTTTTATTGATGTTAAAAAAAACGATTACCCACAATTGCAATTGGATTATAATTTTTACTTTCATTATGTACAACATCCCTATAATTCATTTTATTTCAAATTTCGTAAAGACGTGTTTCTTGGAAAAAGTATTGGTATTGAAATTGCAAATCGTTTTTATCCCGGATCTTCTTCAGGTACCGGAATTGAAGCCAATCACTCGATTAACGGTGGAAGTCTGATTATTCTAAAAGCCCGTACCAAAACAAACTCAGGTCGTTTCATTTCCCCCCATATCAAACTTAGTTTTACCGGAACCATCTGGAAACGTTTTCCTTCTTTTTTATACGAAGCCTCGCTTTGCTACGCGCCCATTTCGGTCATTGATGGAAGTTTTGTTTTGTTCCCCAACGAAGCCAATTATACCAGTTCGGGCACATTTCGAGTACAACAATCGTATCTGGGTTTGGGTATCAAATACAGACGAGTAAAAAAAGCGTAAATCAATGCACGCGCACTTCCTGCTGCATGTGCCACATGCCCCAAACAGCAACCGATGCAGCCAAGTGTTTCAGGGCATGACCGCTAAAACCTAAAAATGTGTATAAAACATCGTCCTCCGTTTCAAAAACTTTGGCCAAAACATACCAGCCCAAAATCCAGATCAAATGACGTGTTGCAAATACCCGCGATGGAAATAAAATCACCAGTAAGGGCAACAACAACATGGGTAAAAATTGCACCAAAACATACAGACGTAAATCGCCATTGTGCTGGATTTCTTCACTAAACCACCACCAGCCAATACTTGCCGCACCCAATACTAAAAGCGGAATCAAGAAACGTTTCCCGGCAACAAGCGAAATGTGAACGGCCAACAGCAACGAAAAAAACGACATAAACACAACCGTCATTGGCAAACGATCCCAAATTAATCGTGTATTGTTCGGCATCCAATGATAATAGGCCGAACCGATGCCCGTTAAGAAAATGCCGAAAAATAAAATTCCAAAAAATAAACGATAATCCGTTTTTATGTGGCGCACCTGCATCAAGCCCATCAGGCCAATAACAAGGAAAGGTAAATTACTTACCACATCCCAGAAAAACGGAATGCCCCAAATCGTTCGGCTATCGGCAAACGCATGATAATCTATTGGTTGCGCTATGCGTGGCAGAAAACAAATACCAATCACACCAAGCATACTTATTCCAAACAGGATGGCTATTTTCTGACTTCGTTTTAGATTCAGCATAGGGTTATTTTGAGGCTCGAAAAATACAACAATGCTGCAAAAACGGATGTTAAAAAGTGGTAAGATTGCCTACCACTAAAATCAAATGCAGCCGAAAAATAACCGTAATTTCGCTGCGTGTCGCTGCGTATTCTTCATGTTGTTCAGGCATACTGGCCATCGGTGGGTGGTATGCAGGAAGTTGTTCGCCAACTTTCCGAACGCCTCGTGCGCGCAGGCCATCGCGTTACGGTTGTGTGTAGTGCGCATCCGCAGCGTCAAGCCTTTACGCACAACGGTGTTGACCTTGTGGCCTTTGATATACAAGGTTTACCCATTCGCGGATTGACAGGCGATGTGGCCGATTACCAAGATTTTTTGAAAAACAGCAACTTCGATATTGTTACGTTTTTTGCCGCACAACATTGGGCTACCGATTTGGCCTTGCCCATGCTCGATCAAATTCACGGCAAAAAAGTATTTGTGCCCACAGGATTTTCGGGTTTGTATAATCCAGCGTACGCAACGTATTACAAACAGATGCAAACATGGATGAAGCAATTTGATAGCAACGTGTTTTTGTCTGACAATTACCGCGACATCAATTTTGCGCACGAGCATGGAATTACCAATACCGTCTTAATTCCCAATGGAGCAGCAGCAGACGAATTTTTAAGAACAGATCTGCCAAACATACATGCAACCATCAATTTACCCCAACACGCAAAATTACTCTTGCATGTGGGTTCATTTACTGGATTTAAAGGGCAAGAAGCAGCCATCAACATTTTTGCACAAGCAAACCACGCCAGTTTGCATCAGGCCCGACTACTCCTTGTTGGCGACGATTCCGAAAAGATCATGAAAAAAGTATTCGGCGGATTTTCGGGTTGGCAATTGCGACGTAAACTCAAACGCATGCAAAAAGAAGTCATTGCCAAATCACTCAGCCGCGACGAAACACTGGCCGCTTATCATGCCGCCGATTTGTTTTTATTCCCTTCTTGGATCGAATGTTCGCCCGTTGTTTTGTTTGAGTGCATGGCGGCGCAAACAGCTTTTCTAGTAACCGACGTTGGCAACGCCAAAGAAATCATTGACTGGTCGCAAGCCGGCGCTTTGCTGCCCACACAAATTGATAAGCACGGTTACAGTCATGCACAAATTGACGATTCGGCCAAGCTACTCGACGATTGGATGCAAGACGATATTAAACGTCAACGCGCCGCTGAAAACGGATTTCGCGCTTGGCAGGAGAAATTTACGTGGGAACACATTGCGCGTCAATACGAATTGTTGTACCATCAACTTCATCAAAATTAGAACGCATGATCATTACTCGTTTAATGGGCGGTTTGGGCAACCAAATGTTTCAATATGCAGTTGGTCGCGCACTTTCGCGGCAACACAAATGCCGCTTGTACCTCGATAAATCTTTTTTACTGCAACAGGCGCAAACACACACGCCACGCGCATACGAACTCGATGTCTTTCGCATTGAAGAAGAATTTGCGGATGAAGATATGATTGCCTCCATCACGCAAAATGAACGCTCTTTCATACGCCGCCAATTTATTTCCATACTCGGCAATCCCATTGTTCGTGAAGGCGGTTCTAAATTTTTGCCGCATCTCAATACCTTACAACCACCACTTTACCTCGATGGATTCTGGCAAGATGAACGTTACTTTCAATCCATTGCCGATACCATTCGCCAAGACTTTACGCCTTTTTTAGCGCCATCAGGAAAAAATGCTGAACTACTGGAACAACTCAAATCGGTTACCGCCGTTTCACTACACGTACGCCGCGGCGATTATGTGAGCAATGCCAATACCGCAGCTTTTCATGGAAATTTAACGACAGCGTATTATCAACAAGCCGTTGCCTTGCTCCAAAAAAAATTGGGCGCTATTCACCTCTTCGTTTTTTCGGATGATGTGAATTGGGTACGTTTCAATATGCCTTTCAACGTTCCAACAACCTATATCGATCACAATACCGGACGCGATAGTCATTGGGATTTATGCCTGATGAAAAATTGCAACCACCACATCATTGCCAACAGTAGTTTTAGTTGGTGGGGCGCTTGGCTCAATCCCAGTCCGCAAAAAATAGTCATTGCACCACGTCATTGGTTTGCCGATGTGAATGCGGGTGGAAACGAAATTGTTCCTTCCAATTGGTTGCGTTTATGAAAATTGCTTACCTGATTTGCGCCCATAAAAATCCCGATCAATTGAATCGGCTCATTGGCGCATTGCAAAACGAGCATGTTCTTTTTTTTATACACATCGACGCCAAAGCAGACGAAGCAATTTTTCGCGAAGCCTTGAAAAATACAACGGCTATTTTTTCAAAAAAACGGGTGCGCGTCAATTGGGGCGGATTTTCACAAGTCGATGCTTGGATGATTTTGCTCGAAGAAGCGCAAGCACATCATCCCGATTATTTCATCAACCTGAGTGGACAAGACTATCCTTTGCAATCGCCTCAAAAAATCGCACAGTTTTTCACAACAGCTAAGGGTAAAAATTTCATCGAATATTTTTCGCTTCCTCATGCTTCGTGGGCAGGTGGCGGTATGCAACGACTGAATGGTTATTATTACCAAGATGTAGAATCGACCTTGTTGCGTCGGATTTTTGCGCGGCTCGGCGATTTTCGAGGGCAACGAACATTCCCGAAAAATTTTGCACCCGTTGCTGGTGGTGCTTGGTTTGCACTTACGGCAAAAACGGTAAGCGACTTGTTTACACAACGCGCGACCTGGGAAGCTGTTGAAACACATTTAAGACGTTCGCTTGGGCCAGATGAAATTTTTTTCCAAACGGTACTCTCGTCTTATCTTGCGCCGCAAGATCTAATTTCCGATCATTTGCGGGCCATTCGCTGGCAAGAAAGCGCCGCCAATCCCGATATTTATACCGAAAAAGATTTTGAGCAATTATGTGTTTCAGGAAAGCTCTTTGCGCGTAAATTCGACGTGGCAATTGATGCCAATATTCTGGATCGCATCGACCGCGAATTGTTGCTATGAGCAAAGAACCTGTTGTTACCGTTTTAATGCCTGTTTACAATGCTTCTGGATTTGTTCTCGAAGCGGTAAATAGCATTTTAACGCAATCGTTCACCGATTTTGAATTGCTCATCATCGACGATGGTTCAACCGATTCGAGCATGGCCGAATTGGCCGAAATTACTGATTCGCGTGTGCGTTTAGAGAAGAATGAAAAGAATCTAGGTTTGATTGCAACACTCAACCGCGGGTTAGAATTGGCGCGGGGCGAATTTGTAGCACGTATGGATGCCGACGATTTAAGCTTGCCAACACGCTTGGAAAAACAAGTAGCGTTTCTGCGCGCACATCCTGAAATTGGTGTTTGTGGCACGGCAACCGAAACATTTGGTTTTGGATCGCCGCAAATCAATACCTATTTACAAACGCACGAACAGTTGACTACTTTGCTTGTGTTCAATTCCTGCTTAAGTCATCCGTCTATTATGTTTCGCAAATCAATTACAGACTTGCGTTACGATGCGGATTCTAAACATGCCGAAGATTATGAATTGTGGACACGACTTATGACACAAACGCGTTTTGCTTCATTACCCGAAGTGTTATTGAAATACCGCATTCATGCTGCGCAAGTAACCAGCAAACAACGCGACGCCGTGCGCGACATGGCTACGCGTGTAAGACGGAATGTGATTGCGCGTTTAGACCTTTCGCCAACGCCCGAAGAAATGCAGTTGCACAATCAGTTAAGCAACAGCGAAACCATTCGCGGAAAAGAAGCTATTGTACGTTTAGAAAATTGGTTGATGAAATTGATCGCAGCCAATAATGAAAAGAAATTGTTTGACCCGATTTTTTTTCAAACCTACTTGACTAAAATATGGATCGATGCGTGTGCCAATGCTGGAATCGGAATAAAGGCACAAAAAATGGCGTGGTCATCGACTTTGGCGCAACATGCTGATCGCAGTTTCATGCAGCGGCTCAAATTTGTTGTTAAACTCCTGATTCGTCGTTGATATGAAACAGGAATTGATCTCCGTTGTAATTCCGTGTTACAATTACGCCCGTTTTTTGGCCGAAGCCGTGAAAAGCATTCAGCAACAAACGTACACATATTGGGAATGCCTGATTGTGAATGATGGCTCTACGGACAATTCGCTTCAAGTAGCGCAAACGTTGGCAGCAAACGATCCGCGCATTCGCATCATCGATCAGAAAAATACGGGCTTGTCTGCGGCGCGCAATGCCGGAATACGAGCTGCTTCAGGCGATTTTATTCAATTGCTCGATGCCGATGATTTACTCGCTGCCAATAAATTTGAAATACAATTACTAGCATTTCGCGCAAACGGAAATTATGATGTCGTTTATGGCGATTATGTTTTGCTCGATGATGCACAACAACGCTACTACCGTAAAAAAACAGTCTCCACCAGCATGATTGGCGACGATGCGTTTCTGAATTTCTGCCAGCGTTGGGAAAAAGGATTTACTATTCCGATTCATGCGTATTTATTTCGCGCAACCTGTTTTAAAAACTGGAATTTATTTACGGTTGATTTGCCCACACACGAAGATGTTGATTTGCAGTTGCGTTTTGCCTTGCACCATGCGCGTTACCATCACGAAGCCGGAATTGTAGCCGTTTACCGCCAACACGGGAAAAGTATGGTTACTGATCTTACACGCATGCACCGCGGGTATTTGCAAAGTTTGCGCAGCTTACAAAAACATCCAAACGCAACAGGCGTAAGACTTGCTGAAATCAGAAAACGATACACGCAAGAGTTTTTAGAAGCCTTGCTCAATAAATTGCGTGGAAAAAAAATGCGTTTTACCGAAGTCATTGCGGGTGGTGGCGCGTGGAATGTTTGGGCGGTATTACTTTTGCCGTTAAATTTGATGCGTCGCCTGAACGAAGTTTTTAGCAACAGAAAAAAAGCAAAAGCTTTAACGTCAATCCACGAAGAATTTCCACACTTTAAAATTTTTGCATGAGTACCGATGTGAGTGTTGTTATTGTAAGTTACAACGTTGAGGATTTGCTGCGCAAATGCTTGCATTCGGTATTAACAAAAACACGCCAATCGTTAACACTCGAAGTTTTTGTTGTTGACAATGCTTCTGCTGACGGAACGGTTGCCATGTTGGAAAAGGAATTTCCGCAGGTAAAACGAATTGCCAATACCACCAACGCCGGATTTCCGAAAGGCAATAACCAAGCATTTGAACGTTGCGAAGGTGAATTTATTTTCATGCTCAATCCCGATACCGAATTGCATGACGATGCCATTGGAAATTTGGTCGATGTGATGCGTGAACGAAACGATATTGCTTTAATTGGTCCGAAATTGCTGAATACGGATGGTTCCTTACAACACTCGTTTTGGCGCGCGTGGACCGTGTGGTGGGTTTTCCTCGATTCGTTTCATTTACGCAAACTCACACCCAAACGCTTTTATAGCGATAAGAACAGAAACGAACCTTTTGACGCCGATACGGTTTCTGGTGCCGCAATTTTTTTCCGTCGCGCAGTGATGGAGAAAATTGGGATGTTGGACGAAAAATTATTTTGGATCGAAGATGCTGATTTTTGCTGGCGTGCTGTTTGCGCAGGATTGAAACTTGTTTATTGGCCAAAAATTGCATTAACGCACCATGTAGGGCAAAGCGCGAAGAAGAGTTACGTCATTTCGTTATCCAATCAAATTTTTAACAAGATTAAATATTTCCGAAAACACGGTTCGGCTTTTCAGACATTTTTAGTGAAACTGATCAGTTGTGTTCATGTAACATACAAGTTGCTAATTTTCGGAATACTCGCACCATTTCGCCCTGTATTTGCAGCCAAGGCGCGCGCGTATGCGTACACTTGGACGCGTGTATTCAATCCTCCAGATGGCATTCAATGAGCGAAACACTCCCACGCATATTGATTACTGGAGCAACAGGATTTGTTGGGCAACACCTGCTCGCTGCTTTGCGCGATAAACCGTATCGGTTGCGTTTATTGAGTAGAACGCAAAACGATAAGCATGATGCCTACGAATGGATTATCGGCGATTTGACAGACCGCGAAGTATTGCGCACCGCATTAAAAGATGTGGATGTTGTTATTCATCTGGCCGCTGAATTGCGCGATGAAAAACGCATGAAAGCCATCAACACAGAAGCAACACGCGTGCTTGGCGAACTCGCTTTACTCAGCGGCATTCCGAAATTTATTCACCTCAGTAGTGTGGGTGTTAGTGGTTACGATTGGCGTGGCGAGCCTTGTGCCGTCAACGAGTCAACACCTTGCGAACCCATCAATTCATACGAAAGAACCAAGCGGGCAGGGGAAGAGGCGCTTTTGCAGACACTCGTTCCGCAAGGATGTAAACTCACCATCATTCGTCCAACAAATGTGTTTGGCGATGCGCATCCACGTCAAGCCTTACTCCGTTTTCTGCAACATGCGAAATCGGGGAAACGATTTTTTCTAACACGAACTGCGCAAACCAATTATGTCTATGTTGGCGATTTGGCGGCCACGTTGGTACACGTTTTAGAAAACGATCCAGCACAATTGATTTATCAATGCGGATCAGCCATGCCCTTGTCCGAATTTCATGCGCTCGCCTCAACTGTTCTTGGCGTAAAACCGCGGCAAATTTTTATCCCGAAATGGATGTTTCGTCTTCTACGCAGCATGAATTTTTTAGGAAGTGAGCGATTGCGAGGCGCATGCAACGCACTTTCAAACCACGTCATCTATAACGACGAACGACTGAAAAAAGAATTTCAGTATCCATTTGGTATTGAAACTGGCTTGACGAAAACGAGTGCATATTACCAGCAGAAGAAACTTTTATAACCGCGCTTATACCAGTTCGTCGTTGCCAAGATCGGGGCTATCCAATTCTGGATGCTTAATGATATAATGGTTCCGAATATAGATCGTCATTAGTTCGAGGATGACAGGAACGACCATTTTGATGGACAAAAAATTGGGCTTAAAGTTGGGATGATTGAAGAGCTTGTCTTTTACAGGATTAAATTCTTTTTTGAGCATCCCTTCCATGAGCAATTGCCGTGCTTCATTTTCAATGTCTAAGGCCGTCTGTGGATTAATTTTTTCAATTTTAGTAACGTAAGCGTCTTCTGTTTTTTTGAGGTAGGCCGTAACATCGTAAAAATCTAAGATCTCTTGCCCCATGTGCGAGATTTGAATCGGGCTGCTCACCTTAAAAATGCCACTATCAATGGTTTTATCATTTACAGCAACATGCGATACCAATAAATTTAAAGCATTGATGGTACGATCAAGTTTGGGAACGATTTTCTCGTCAAGTGTTCTTTCGATTCGGCTATTGACGGTATCCGTAATTTTATTAGATGTTTGAAGTGTCGTAATTTGCTTTTCGAGATCGGAGAGTTTAACAACTTCGGATTCCACTTTTTTGAAGCGTGTATAATAAAACTTGGAAATGGCCCAAAATACAAAACCACCCGCGAGAAAAATTAAAATTCCGCTTGCGTTTTCTGATAGCCAATCAAGTATTACTTTAACCATACCACAAAATTAAGGCTTTAATTTCGGTTTATTACAATCAAAACCATCAATTTTTTTTTAAACTACCGTCGTATCGCCGCTGCAATGATTGCCGTTGCAACCGCTGCATTCAACGATTCCGCTTTGCCTTGTTTGGTCGAGCTGTGTGCAAATGCCGGAATGGTAATTTTCTGATTGATATACGCTTCCACAGCCGGACTAATACCATGCGATTCATTCCCAATAACAAGCATTCCTGATTTTCCGAATGACGTTTCGTTTAAGGAATCGCCTTGCAAAAAAGTACCATAAATAGGAACTTCTTTTTCCTTGCCTACCAATTCGAAAAATTCCGGCAAGTTTTTTTCAAAAATACGCACCCGTTTGATGGAACCCATAGTGGCCTGAACAACTTTCGGATTCCAAACTTCGGCAGATTCAGGCGAACAAATAATGCTGTCGATTCCAAACCAATCGGCAATGCGGATGATTGTACCCATATTGCCCGGATCGCGAATATCGTCGAGCACGATGCTCCATTTTTTTACAAGTTCAGCCACATCAAAATCGTATTCGGGGATTTGAAATACAGCAATGGCTTCTGGTGCCGAGGTAAGGCCCGAAATGCGTTCCAGATCGGAACGACTGGCTTGAAGCCGTTCTATACCTTCGGGAATATGTTTGTTATTATCCGCCAACCATTCGGGCGAAGCCACTACATAAGCGACTTCAAAATACGAATCCAACAATTCGAGCACAAGCTTAGAACCCTCTGCCACAAAGCGTTTTTCGATGTTGCGGAACTTTTTTTGTTGTAAGGAACGTATTTCTGCGATTCGGGCTTTACTCAGCATGATTTTTTCTGGTTTTGGGCATTATCTTTGCAAAAGTACATCGCTTCTGTCGTTTCAACTATTCTGTGCAAAAAACAGCCCTATATATTTTATTTTTCTGGTCGGCAGTGATGTTATGGCCCGCTTGTCAGGCCCGTCGTGTGGGGAAAGACCAGACTATGGTCAAGAAAGTATTTATCAAATGTAAAAATCCAGATGTTGACAAAGCCGATATGTACGGCTATGTGAAGCAGAAACCCAACCGCCGCATTTTTTGGCTTCCACTTCCCAAACGGCATGTGCATCAAGAAGGACAAGGACCAGCGTTGTATCTGCACATTTACAACATGGTGAATCCCAAACGGGAACTCAAACGCCAGAAACGCCGCAACGAACGATTCGATAAACGCAACCGCCGCCGACACAACCGCGGCAAAAACGACGATGCCCGCAAATGGAAAACCATTGGCGAAATTTTATGGAGCATTGGCGAAGCTCCCGTTATACTCGATACTTCGCTCACCAAACGTACGGTTCGTCAGTTTGATCAATACCTCGATAACAAGGGCTATTTCAACAGTACCGTGCGCGATAGCCTCGTTTATACACGTTGGCAACGCCTCATTGGACGGCAGAAAAAAGCAATTGTGTGGTACATCGTAGAACCTGCTCCGGCATACACCGTTCGTAAAATTGATTGGCAGATTTCCGACCAACAAATGGCGTATTACCTGAACGATTTGGTATTGGATACGCTGTCTTACCTCATCAAGCGTGGCGAAAATTATGATGTTGACGTTTTACAAGCCGAGCGCGATCGCATTACACGACATTTGCGCAATACAGGCTATTATAAATTCTCGCGCGATTTTGTGCGCTTTACCATCGACTCATCGCTCAATACACATCAAGTTGATATTACGATCAGTATTCGCAAACCTAAAATTCAAGTCAACGATACAACACAAACCGAAGTCGATCATCAACGCTACGAAATACGAAATGTTACGGTTTGCACAGCTTACCGCAGGCCCGGACGCAATGTCGGTGAGTTTTCGTATGATACCTTGCGCGATGGCTTGCAACCCATCATGCTTTACGATAGCGTTTTGAAAATCAAACCCGAAGTATTGCGCGAACGTATTTTTCTTGCACCGAATCTCATCTACCGCGATAGTTTGAGCGATTTAACGTATCGTTCGCTTACTTCACTTCAGATTTATCGACAGGTTGATATTTCTTACCGCGAAGTGGGAAATGGAAAACTCGATTGCCGCATCAACCTTACACCATTGTCGCGCCAGTCGTTTATTGCGCAGATGGAAGGTACCAATACAGCGGGCAACTTAGGTATTGGCGGAAGTTTTGCGTATCAAAACAACAATACGTTTCATGGTGCCGAGCGTTTTGAGTTTCGTATCAAAGGCGGAACCGAAGCACAACAACCATTGACCGAAGTGGAACAAAGTACCGAAGAGCAATTGGTCTTCAATACCATTGAAGCGGGTGCAGATGTAACGCTCAATGTACCGCGGGCGTTTTTTCCTTTCAATAAATTACCGATTAAAAAAGCCGAAGATCGGCGTACCATTTTTCAGACATCGTACAATTACCAAAGTCGGATTGACTACGATCGTTCGATTGGGAATTTGAGTTATGGGTATTCGTTTCGAGTCGGACGTTTGAGCCGTTTATCAATTTATCCAATCGAGTTTAATCTTGTTAAAGTTAATCCTCGTGCGGGATTAGAAGCCTTGCTGAACAGCAATCAAGATCCCTTGCTTCGTTATCGTTTTACGGATCACATGACCAATGATTTTCGCATTTCGTATTTGAAGAATACACAGAATATTAAAAAAGGGGGCAACGCAAATTATTTGCGTGTTGATTTAGAGAGTTCCGGAAATATGGTGCGAGGTATTTACAAGTTGACGAATGAAGTGCCCGATAGTTTAGGATCGTATCGTATTGGAGGCATTCCGTTTGCGCAGTATTTACGGTTTTTTGTCGATTACCGTCATTATTACGATTTGGGCGATCACCAGCGGATTGTGGTGCGTATTGCGCATGGCGTTGGTTGGGCATTGGACAATTTCCCGACGCTTCCCTTGGAGAAGAGTTTTTATGGCGGTGGGGCGAACGGGATTCGTGCGTGGGAGGCGCGTAGCCTTGGGCCTGGATCATGGCAGTACGATCGGAATGCCGTTCGTTACGCGCAGTTTGGCGATATTCAGGCAGAATACAACATCGAATTGCGTTTCAAAATCTCGAAAACATTGCAAGGTGCTTTGTTTGCCGATGGTGGAAATATCTGGCTGCTCAAAGAAGATGCGACACGTCCCAATGCGGCATTTAAATTCAATCGCTTCATCAATGATTTAGCGTTTGGCCCGGGGGCGGGTGTACGCTACGATTTAGGCTTCTTTATTTTCCGACTCGATTGGGCGTTTCGTTTGCGCGATCCTTCTTATCCGATTGGCGAACGTTGGTGGATTCCTGGCCAGCGTAAACTGGGCAATAATTTGAATTTCGGAATTGGTTATCCGTTTTAATGTTGTGGTAATGCTGTGTACAACAAACTTCTATTGCATTCCGAAAACTACATCAGATGATTTTTACTTTATCGTATCTTCAAAAGTAGGTCTATTCCGATTTCCTGCAATCACGCCTGTTATTATAGATTCGATATTTCTGTTTATTTGATCATTGGGTTGCAGTTTAATTGCTTTTGCAATTGTCGCTTTTGATTCGGTGTCTTTTTGAGCGATAAGCAAATTCATTGCGTGATTTCCGAGCAAAGCAACATCATTGGATTTTCTTTTTAAAGCTTCTTCAGAGTAAAATAAGCCTTTATCGAGGTCTTTGAGGTGCATTGCTTCTAGCGAAGCTTCCATCGGAATGAAATGGTTTTCCAATTCTAGTTTAAATGCAACTTCCAATTGTTCAAGCGCTTCCGCATGTTTGTCTAATCGTTGAAATGCTTTAGCCATCAATACCATGCTTTGCCAATGATTCGGAAATAATTCAAGGCAAGCTTTTAAATCGGTTATAGAATCTTCAAGTTTTAACTTATCAGTAGGTGCCAAATCTTTACGATTGTATCCATCGAGTAAAATTAAACCGTTTTGCTTTTTTCCAGCTCGTTCAAACAACTCATTGAACGCAAGCATCTTTTTTTGTTCTACATCATGTGCATCGAGTTGATCATAAATTGTTCCATTGAGCAGCGACTCAATCTCTTCGGGTATTAATTCTTTTCCATACACAGAGTACGGGTTTAGAATAAATTTCACCCCTTTAACAACTTGAAACAAGTCTTGCCCTTTTATACAATACCGCACTTTAATTTTTGCATCAATCGGAGTATTTTTCTCTTTGCGATTATTTTTTATTTCTTTTCTAGTTTAGGTAATTCCCTCCACGTATAGCTCTTCTGAACGATTTTCCACGCCCCTTGGTATTTGAGAATTAAGAAATAGTCTGTGAATGTTCGCCAATTCGGAACTGTAATTTCTGCTTTAGCAACGGCAGCATCTTTTTCAATATCAATGGAAATAATGCGTCCGATGCGATTTGATTTTTCACCCACTTTTATATTTGAAATATACTGTTCGCCAGAACGCGTCCACAATGTATCTTTTGCAACGGTGTACAAATTGAATGCCGGATGAAATGCTTTACGCAATCGTTCCGGTTGCCCATTTGCTGTACCTTCAATGTAGTCGAGCAGGATTTCTGTTACTTGCTCATAATCGCTTTTCTCGTTACTAGTGTTTGCATCTTTGAAATTTGAATTTGTCAAGGCGATGATTTGTTTTGCTACAAGTGCTGCCGAACTTGGATCCTGCCCAGTTACAAACCGTCCATCAACGACATAGAACCCATCTTTTCCTTTATCCGAAAACACAAAATTGCCGCCATTGTTTTTGATGGCTTTATCCATGGAGAATGGAAATGCTTTGTAATACTCCATCTCTTTGTTCTCCAATTTGTCGGGATAACCCGTTATTTTTTTGCCTTCATACAACGACTTCCCATTTACGTCTTTCAAGTAAGCAATACCAGCTGTGCCATGACAGAGTGCCGAAACAACTCCATTCTGGTTATATATTTTTCGGGCAATGTCTTGTATGGTAGTATCTTCGGCAACGCCATACATTGCTGCTCCACCGCCGCTATAATAAATGGCCAAATAGTTTTCTGCGTTAATTTCTGACGGCTTCATGGTATGTTCTAACTTATCCATAAACCAACCGTCGTACAGATATTTTTTTTGTAAGCTATCTGAAGTATTGATATAACCAACCGGAATTGCACCGCCTTTTGGACTGATAAAATCGACCAGAAATCCAGCATGTATGAATGCGTCATACGGAACAATAATTTCTTCAAAGTGATTTGACGCACTTATTTTCGTATTGCCATAAAAATCTTGATTAGAGGTTACAAACAAGATTTTTTTCGGTGTATTGGTGCTTGCAAAGACGAACCCGAAATCGTTTTTTGTAGTGCTTCTTTTTTCTTGCCTAGCCCTAGAAGGTGTATGCGACGAAGGCTGTTTTTTAGCGCCAATAAAAGACATCAGTATTACAGACGCAAGTAAAGCGAAAAGTAAGTTTTTAGATTTCATGGGTAGTTGTGCTTGTGTAAGCCTAAATGTAGGGCGCAACGACAATACACCTTGCTGATTTTTCAAAATTTAACAAAATCAATGATCGACGCGTATCGTATTCTTAAAATTTGATAAATGGATTATTGGTGTTGGAATTTATGTGACGTCAAAAATATGCATCAAAGACCATAACAAATTTTTAATGTATCATTGATTCTCTCGGTAAGCATTTCTACAAGCTCTTCATCCATGAATTCATATTCATCGGGTATATTCAGAACTTCGATTTCAGGTAATTCAAGGTAATTGTATTGTCCCCAAATTCTTGAACGTTGTCCTGTTTCCATTACAAAAAACAAGATCAGCCCAATTCAAATCATTTTCAGATAGTTTTCTGTCGCTTTTAGGACTTAATCCTGCAGAACGAATGTTAAAGCGATTATCATTTTTAAAAATGTGTTCGGCTGTCCTGCTGCGCTTTTTATTTCGGCCACATACTACGAGTAGGTTGGGTCTTTGGGGCATTGGTGTTTATGTTATCGTGTCTTCAAAAGTAGGCCTTTTACAATTTTCAAAAGTAACGTCTCGAATGATCGAATGAATATTTTTATTTATCGAATAGATAGAGCAAACTCTTTTTCTTTTTACTTATTTCACCCAAACTGGTCTGACTACAAACTTATTTTCCAAATCTAATCTTCTCTCATCATTTGCAATGTGCAACACTCTTGCCCCAAAAAACCTCAATACCTCCAATACTCTTCCATCAACACCTGCAAATACGCTTTGCCCTCATGCAAGACTTTTGTTTTGCTTGCAGCATCTTTTACGCGTTCAAAATCGGTTTTGTTGGTTTGTACATGCCA
>JAAFIA010000008.1:0-39679 GCA_013298545.1 Bacteroidota bacterium
AGCGGCATTTCCACCTGAAGGCGACCAAGCATAGGTAAATGGAGCATTACCAGCAGTTGTTGTTGTTGTTGCTGAACCGTCTGCACATGAACCACACGTAGCTGAAGTAGTAGTTGTTGTTGCTGCAAAATTGGTACACACATCACCGAAATTGGCACGAATCACAAACGCTTTCGCAAATTGAGGACCAAAATCTTCGGCATTTGACCAGCCTGATGCTGGATTCGTTGGCCACTCGACCCATGTTTTATTTGCGGTATGAATGTCATTGGTGTAACCAAGTTGAAGTGTGCTATCAAACTCAACGCCAGTAACTACATACCAACCCGGATTAAGCGTGATTGGACCATTGCTCAACATAGTGGTGTAGAATCGTGCAGAATCATCGGCATAAATCAACGTATCCGTAGAGGCGATGATGGCATTCGGCGAGCCGTTTGGAAGTGTGCTCCAAATCACAGCAGCATGTTTTTCGCCGGTATAACCTGCTGTATGATAATACGAAATAGAGGTCAACTGATCGGGAGCAATAACGCGGAATGATTGTCCTAGATAACCGCCATTTCCTGCACCAATGCCTAATGCACCCGTTACCACACCATTATCACGTGCATAAACCGTATCACTCATGTAGAAGCCATCATAAACCGTGTCGTTTAATAAATTCTGATCGGCTTGTGAATGCGAAACGATGAAACGAGCAGTATAAACATCAACAGCAGTTGGTGTATATGAAGGAATGGTAAATGTTGCATTTGCGGCAGGAGCTAAAGAAGAAATAGCGGTACTGTTTGCCGAATAAACACTCGTATTTGAACTATTGAAGATATTGACATTTACAACAAGGTTACTCAAACTAAGCAAACCGTTGTTATTGATAGTTCCTGTAAAAGGAATGGCTTGCGCTTGCAAAAGTGGTGTTGCGGTATATTCTGTCAACGTATCTACAAACGTAATGCGCGCATCGTAGTTGGTTTGTACTTCAACTTTAATATCGTCGATGAGAAGCACAAACTTGTCGTTGCTAGCATTACGGAAGCCAACGTAAATACTTTGTCCAGCATAAGCAGCGAGGTTCACCGTGCGCGAAGTCCATGTTGCGTTCTCGGCAGGAATTGTAAAAACCTGCGTCGAATTCGTAAGCTGGTTTCCGATAACCGCATTGCCACCTGTTGGTGGGCCTTGAGAGGAGGTCATGATGCGCACCTCATAACCATCTGCGTACTGGGGATCATAAGCAACCGCATTCCATGAAAGCACGCAATTAGCAGGAAGAGCGCCAATGAGCGGTGTCCACATAAAATCATTTGCAGCACCTACTGGCGTGTACCAAGAGGTACTAAAAGCACACGAATCGGCAACATTATTCGCGAAATCTTCGCGGCGTTCCCAAGCGTCGTTTACATAAGAAACCGCAGGGTCAGGTGTACGGTTATCAACATTGCGTAGCAAGAATCCGGGTGCAAAATTGTATGTTCCAGCACCACCACTTGTTGGGCCACCAATGCCATCAAAATCTTCGAGGTAAACGACTTGAGCCGAAACCGATGTGCTTGCAAGCAAAAGACCCGCAATTAATTTGAGTATTTGTTTTTTCATGAGTTAAATATTAAAGGTTGCAAAAGTACAGAAAACGAAGCGTTAATTGCAACCGAAAAGGCTCTGATCCTTTTTTAATCCTTACAAAACAGGTATTTATACGTATGCCAACTATGCAGCAGTACACACTTTAAATTAATAAAACAGCACGTATTTAAAAATCGCTTTATTCAAAGTCGTCGTAGAGCAAATACTTCTTACGAATGACCTTGTATTTCGTTAATCCTGCACCCCAAGTTTGACGAATCTGTTCTTCGCTTTTTCCTGAAATAATTTGTTCTTTCAGGGAACTGGTTCCTGCGAGTTTGATAAAATAATCGTTGAAGAAAATAGATTTGTTCGGGATGTCTTTGTAACACCCCATCAGCCAGAACAAATACAATTTTTTATAGTCGCGCACATACAGCGTTGCAAAATTGCGCAGATCGTGCCCATAACACGTCATGCCTTCATATAAGGGTTGCATGGCCCCTACACGCGGTTTTGGCGAAAATGTAAAATCGGCATTTTGCAATTCGGGATGACCAACTACTTGAAACGGAAAATCGGTACCGCGCCCAATACTCATGAGTGTTCCTTCAAACAAACACAACGAAGGATACAAATACACGGCAGCCATATTGGGCAAATTAGGCGATGGTTTTACGGGCAATTGATACCAATCGGAGTGCGTATAGCTTTCGCAAATGACCCATTGCAAATCGCACATAACGCCTTTTGCAAGCCATTTTTCGCCATTCACCATACGCGCATATTCGGCAACCGTCATGCCATGTACAACGGGTACTGGATGCAAACCCACAAACGATTTATTGGCATTCTCCATGATTGGCCCATCCACATAATAGCCGTTTGGATTGGGGCGATCGAGAATTAAAAATGTTTTTTTCTGTTCGGCGCATGCTTCCATGGCATACGTCATGGTAGAGATATAGGTAAAGAAGCGAACGCCCACATCTTGCAAATCAAACACCACAACATCAATGCCTTTTAAATCGGCTTCTGTCGGTTTTTTATGCTCGCCATAAAGTGAAATGACGGGCAATCCGGTTTGTTGATCTTTTCCGTTTTTAACTTCTGCACCAGCATCGGCATCGCCGCGAAAACCATGTTCGGGCGAAAATATTTTAACCACATTTACTTTTAACGCCAACATGGAATCGACCAAATGGGTTGTTCCAATTAAGGAGGCATGGTTGGCGATCACAGCCACTTTTTTGCCTTGAACTTTGGGAAGCCACATTTCTGTACGTTCTGCTCCCGTACGAATATCAGCATCCGTCTTTTCGATATTTTGGCGAGAGCGAACAATGATTTGGGCCGACAAGCACATCGGCAACAAGTACATTAAACTTAAAAGGATGAGGCGCATGGTTTCGAAAGTACAAGAATTGTGCGAAAGTTGGTGCGTCTTCTCAAAATTGATTTCCATAAAGTCGTTTTAATTTAACCAAAACGGATACGAGATTGTGATTTTTTCTTTGTAGGAAACTTGATTTTAAGGAAAAAAGATGTACTTTTGTAGCAACATATCCACCCCGCTTCTCGTTAGATCAGCGCGCTCAGGGTGGATTTTTTATGCCTATATGTCAAAGATTCCTTACACAAAGCCTCCACTTTCGTATTCAGATCAAATTAAGCAACTTCAATCGAGAGGATTAATTATACTAGACGAACAAGCGGCTAGCGATGTTTTGGAGCATGTGAGTTATTATCGGCTTAGTGGTTATTGGAATCTGTTCCTTGATTTATCTCAAAAGGATCGATTTATTGGTGGTACTTCTTTCGACGATATTTATACTGTGTATGCTTTTGATCAGCAACTAAGACAACTTATTCAGGCGGCATTAGGTGAATTAGAAATTGCCATTCGGGCAAAATTAATTTATTTTTTATCTCATACTCATGGTCCTTTTTGGCTTGAAAATTCGCATTTATTCATTGATCCTTTAAAATTCGCAAATACGCTTCATAAGCTCGGACAAGAATATGGAAGAAGTGATGCTGAGTTTATTCAATCCTTTAGAAAGAAATATGCGCATCACTTACCACCAAGTTGGATTGCACTTGAAGTAACTACATTTGGAAGTCTGTCTGTTCTTTATTCCAATTTAAAAAATGGACGCACCAAGCGTGATATCGCGAATCATTTTGGCGTGAGTGATCCAGTATTTGCATCTTGGTTGCACACGCTCACCTATATACGCAATGTATGCGCGCATCATGCTCGTTTTTGGAACCGACAAATACGAATCACGCCTCAAAAGCCATTATCTATTTCAAATACCTGGTTAACTAATTTGAAGGTCAGCAACAAGACACCTTATTATAGTTTAGCGATCATTGCTTATCTGTTGCAAACGGCAAACAAAAAAAATACATTTTCAAAGAATCTTAGGGCACTACTTGCAGATTTCCCGACTGTGTCTGTTTTTTCGATGGGTTTCCCTTCCAATTGGAGCGATGAGGAGCTTTTTGCCTGATTGTGAAATAAGCAACTTCTAAGAAGCTGTTTAAATTATTGCAAACATTACCTTTGCCTTTCATGCTTCCCGATAAATTCTTTTTCGAACGCTTACTTGCTGGTCGTATGTTGGACCAAACCGATACGGGTGGACGCATTTCGCGGCCAATTGTGCGTGTGGCGGTTATTGGAATTGCGGTTGGTATGTTGGTGATGATCGTTACGCTTGGTGTCATGAATGGATTTCAAGGCGAAATCAGAAATAAAGTCATTGGTTTCGGCTCACACATCCGTATTTCGGGCTACGATACAAATGATTCTTGGGAGACTGACTCCATCAAACAAAACCTCCCCGAAATTCAAATGATCCGAAAAATTTCAGGCATTCGGCATGTTCAGGCGTTTGCAACCAAAGCGGGGATCATGAAATCGGGCGACCAACTTTTAGGCGTTGTATTGAAAGGTGTTGGCCGCGATTTTGAATGGTCTTTTTTCGAAAAAAAATTAGTGTCCGGAAAATCGTTTACCCTTCCCGATACGACTACGGATGCTGTGTTGGTATCAAACGTCATTGCTAAAAAAATGAACTTGGAAGTGGGCAAAAAATTTCGGATGTTTTTTTTAAAAGACAACCGTTCCCGCCCCCGCGCCTTCCGTGTCTCGGGAATTTATGAAACGGGCCTCGAATCGTTTGATGACAAATTTATCCTGGCCGATTTGCGGCAAGTGCAAAAATTAAATGACTGGGATTCATCGCTTGTTGGTGGCTTTGAAATTGCGACAACAGATTACAATCGACTCGAAGCGTTAACCGAAGAAGTTCGCGAAAACTTGCCCATTGATTTGAATGCAGCCAACATACGCGAATTGCAACCGCAAATTTTTTCTTGGCTCGATTTGCTCGATACCAACGCGCTCATCATCATCGTGCTCATGCTTTTTGTGAGTATGATCAACATGATTTCTGCACTCATCATTCTCATTCTCGATCGTACCAATATGATTGGTTTGTTGAAAGCACTTGGCGCACAGAATCAATCGGTCATGCGTATTTTTTTAATGCATGCCGCGCGACTTATTGGCAAAGGCTTACTCATGGGCAATGCGTTGGGCTTGCTGCTGTGTTGGATTCAATATCAGTTTGAAATCCTTCACCTCGATCAAGCTTCGTACTATGTTGACGCCGTTCCGGTTGATTTGGTGTGGTGGCATGTACTTGCCTTGAATGCGGCGGCATTGATTTTATGTATGCTTGCCTTGTACATTCCTGCACGCATCATCACCCGCGTATCGCCGGTTCGCGCAATTCGTTACAATTAATGGTATGCTGACACGCCTGGAAATTGATTCGGAACTTTATCTTTCGGTACTTGACCAGAACGACGCTGCTGCTTTGGCTTTGTATCTAAACGAAAAAGAAATTTACGATCGCACCTTACAAATTCCTTTTCCGTATTCGGAAGCAGATGCGCATTGGTTTATTGCGCATTGCGAGCAGTTGCAGCAAGCACACGGCCACGTCATCAATTGGGCCATTCGTTTAAAAACGGGCGAGTTGATTGGTGGTATCGGTTTTCATTGCAAAAACACAGTTACCCCGATTGCGCACCGCGACGAGGTGGGTTATTGGGTGGCCAAGCCCTATTGGAACAAAGGCATCATGTCGCGTGTTTTACCTGTTGTATGCGCTTATGGGCGCGATGTTCGCGGATTAAGACGCATTGAAGCACCAATTTATGCTTGGAACATCGGCTCAGAAAAAGTTTTACTTAAATCAGGATTCCGTCAGGAAGGCTACCTTTGCAAATCGTATTTCAAAAACAACACATTTCACGACGCAAAAATTTTTGCGCTTATTTATTAAACCATTATGGAACAAAAACGCAAGGCTCTCGAAGATAAAATTGCTCAAGCACAATTGGGCGGAGGTGTAAAACGTATTGAGTCGCAACATAAAAAAGGAAAACTGACAGCGCGTGAGCGGTTGCATTTCCTACTCGATGAGGGAAGTTTTGAAGAAATCGGGATGTTTGTAACACACCGTGCAACGGATTTTGGTCTTGATAAAGAAAAATACTTGGGCGATGGTGTTGTAACGGGTTATGGTAAAGTAAACGGGCGTTTGGTCTATGTTTTTTCGCAAGACTTTACGGTTTTTGGGGGTTCGCTTTCAGAAACACATGCCGAAAAAATTTGCCGCATTATGGATTTGGCCATGAAAAATGGTGCGCCGGTAATTGGGTTGAATGATTCGGGTGGTGCGCGGATTCAGGAGGGGGTTGTTTCTTTGGGGGGGTATGCCGATATTTTTTACCGTAACACACTTGCTTCTGGGGTGATTCCACAAATTTCTGCGGTGATGGGGCCGTGCGCGGGGGGGGCTGTTTATTCGCCAGCCATTACCGATTTTATTTTGATGGTCGAAAACACTTCGTACATGTTTGTAACTGGACCAAACGTTGTGAAAACAGTTACACACGAAGAAGTAACGGCAGAAGAATTGGGTGGTGCTTCTACACATGCTTCCAAATCGGGCGTTACACATTTTGCTTGTGCCAACGAAATTGAGTGCATTCAAAACATTCGTTCAATGTTGAGTTATATGCCGCAAAATTGCGAAGAGGAAGCTCCGCGTATGGCATACGAAAGCGGCAATGAAAAACGTCGTGATCTCAACACCATTATTCCTGCAAATCCAAATCAGCCTTACGATATTCGTGATGTCATCAATCACACCATTGACACCGATTCGTTTTTAGAAGTGCATAAAAATTTCGCAGAAAATATTGTTGTTGGCTTTGCTCGCATTGGTGGAAGAAGCATTGGTATTGTAGCCAATCAACCTGCGGTGTTGGCGGGCGTTCTCGATATTCATGCTTCAACCAAAGCAGCGCGTTTTGTACGTTTCTGCGATTCATTTAACATCCCTTTGTTGGTGTTTGAAGACGTACCTGGATTTTTGCCTGGAACAGATCAAGAATGGAATGCGATCATTACCAACGGTGCTAAATTGCTCTATGCGTTTTGCGAAGCAACCGTTCCGCGCATCACGGTCATCACGCGCAAAGCGTATGGCGGTGCGTACGATGTCATGAACTCCAAACACATTGGTGCCGACATGAATTATGCGTGGCCAACTGCCGAAATTGCGGTGATGGGACCAAAAGGTGCTGCGGAGATTATTTTCAAAAATGAAATCGCCGCTTCTAGCGATCCTGCTGCAAAACTCAAAGAAAAAGAAACCGAATACCAAGAAGTTTTTGCCAATCCATACCGCGCTGCTGAACGGGGTTATGTGGATGAAGTGATTCTTCCCGAAGATACACGCAGCAAATTAATCGCAGCCTTTTCAATGCTTGAAAATAAGGCCGATCAATTGCCACGCAAGAAACACGGAAATATTCCACTCTAAATTTTTTATGTAAAAAAAGAACCGCTCAGATGTGAGCGGTTCTTTTATGCGTTGCAGTGGGAATATTAACAGCCAAGACATCTAGTACGCGAAGAAAAAATAACCGCAGAGGAGCACAGCGTTTTGTCGTAATTTTTCTTAGACTCTGCTTCGCGCGCTTCGTGTTTGTTTTGCTCAATTCGCCTGCGGCGGGCTGACAAGCAGGGTTTAGAAAAGGAAGTTTTTTCTTTATCTTTCTTTGCATGCCCAAAGAAAGAAACAAAGAAAAGGCACAACGGAAACCAACCGACAATAAAAAATGGCCTGACGATATTATCCGGTTAGCCATTTTTTAAATTTCGGTTCGCACCTTCCGTTGACATCTCCCCGCGGATGTTAGTAATTTTCCGTTGCGTTCTTCGCGCCTGCTTTGCGGTTTAAAAATAAAAATCCTTCTATTTCTCCAAACGCACAGGCATCTTCATCAACCCTTCTTCATCCAACACACGCAAGGCTTGATTCAAACATTCTTCCGAATCGTAAATCGCAAAACGGCGACGAAGCATACGGCCACCAACACCAGAATAGGTTACAATAATGGAATCGTTTCCAAGCAACTGCTTTTTGTAGTTTACATTTAAAATATCGGAACGATTGATGACTGCTGTTTGCGAAAATGTTACCAAACGCGCTAATGTGATTGTCGCAAGCAAACCAATGAATAAAAATAGAAACGTAAAAACAAACAACCCAATCATAAACGTTGCGGTAAAAAATCCTGCCGAAATCAACACACCAATTCCAACGGCGATGATTACAGGCAGATTGGGTTTATCATTAGCAACAGGTTTCGGATCTTTTATTTCTTTCTTCCCGACCATTAATTGATCTGAAAAAATATGGCAATACAAGCCATCGGCCAACACAAAATGCGGATGCTTTGGTTCATTCATGGCGCAAAGGTACGGATTCCAAGTGCCAATGCACAAGTTCCAAGTTCCAGATTTCAAGTTCCAGATTCCAAGTTCCCAAGTTCCAATTCCCAAGTTCCAAGCTCCAAGTTCCAGATTCCAAGTTCCAATTCCCAAGTTCCAGATTCCAAGTTCCAATTCCCAAGTTCCAGATTCCAAGTTCCAATTCCCAAGTTCCAGATTCCAAGTTCCAAGTTCCAGATTCCAAGTTCCAATTCCCAAGTTCCAAGCTCCAAGTTCCAGATTCCAAGTTCCAATTCCCAAGTTCCAGATTCCAAGTTCCAATTCCCAAGTTCCAGATTCCAAGTTCCAATTCCCAAGTTCCAGATTTCAAGTTTCTGATTCCAAAGCTCAAGTTCCTATGCTCATGTGCAACGTTCCAGATTTAAACGCTCAAGTGCATAAAACAAAACACGTTGGAACTTGGAACTTTCTAGAATCGCTTAGACCGCCGAAACGAATGGATTATTTTTCTTCTCATAACCAATCGTAGTCGATGGCCCGTGCCCGGGATACACACGTACCGCATCGGGCAAGGTGTATAATTGCGAACGGATGCTTTGTGCCAACGTATCGAAATTGCCGCCCGGCAAATCGGTCCGACCAATACTTCCTTGAAACAAAACATCACCGGCAATGACTTGCTGACTTGCGGCATCATAAAAACTCACACTTCCAGGCGAGTGTCCGGGTGTAAATAAAATGGTGAGCGTGGTATTTCCAAACAGAATGGTTTCGCCTGCTTGTAGCCATTTTTTAGGCTCGGGTTGCGTTCCGCCCGGCAAACCATACATGGAACAAACCGTGTTGAACGATGCCAATACCGAAACTTCTAAAGGATGAATTTCCAAATCCAAATTCCACGTTTCGGCCACCCAACTGTTTCCATACACATGATCGAAATGGCAATGTGTATTGAGCAAGCGTACCGGACGCAAATTGTTGGTATCGATATACGTTTTGAGTTGCTTTTGCTCTGTCGTGTTAAAACAGCCCGGATCAACAATGATACATTCGCCCGAAGCATCGGAGAGAATGTATGTGTTTTCGGCAACAGGATTGAATGTAAAGGAGTGGATGTTCATGTACCGCAAAGGTAAACACATCTCGTACAAACCATGCTTTGTATTTCAACGAACGACTTATTTTTTAGTTGGGTCCACGTACGTAAAGTGCGTACGAAGATGAAATCCTAAACCAAAAGAGAATCGCCATTCACGGAGCGATGTGGGTGCTACCGACGGTGCCAGAAATTGCCCGAAAACATATTCTGCTTCGGCAAACAAGTGAAAAATCTCTTCGCCAAAAAAACGCACACCCACATGAGGCGCAAGAATTGGATCAACGTGCATGGGATTGATGCTGTAATTTATTCCCGGTTCGGTACGCCGCGAAAACGCAAGACCCGTCATGCAACCAACATAAGGATCGATCGCATGCTTAGGCCAAAAATGCCACGAACCGCCCGCCAAAAGACTGTGTGAATACGCTAAACCATTTGCCTCTTTTCCTGTTACGACCTGATACCAACCCGATCCGCGCAACGAAAATTGTTCGCCGAAATAATACCCAAGTGCACCCTGCAAATAAACCACGGGGGATTTTTGAATGCTTCGTAGGCCCGGTGCAATCGTTAAATGTGCATGAACGATAGTCGTTCGAGAAATAGCTTCTTGTGCTGATACGGGCACAACAAACAAGAAGCACAAAAACGCAAAAAGATCTGTTCTCCGTTTCATCCTTTTTTCCCTTTCCATAAATCGATAATAAACACATTCAAACTAAACGTTAGCAACAAATGACCTTCGAGTGCAGCATCTTCTAATTCAATGATCGGATAAGGTCGATCATACGCATCGCGTCCGTAATGTGTATGGATGTGTTTGCCCAGATGCATCATGTACTGGGCGTTGACCGAGAAATCAATGCGTTCGTGAACAGGCAAATGAACACCGAGGCCGCCTTGAATGGCTGAACTATAACGCGAAACAGATTGTAACAAATAAGGAACGCTACTCGACACACGCGTGAGGTCGAAACAATGTCCGCCGATGAGATACGGCAAGGGGCGAAAATTTTGGCGGGTTGTTTTAAGCGGATAAAACAAAACAGACCAACCGATGTGGTAATCGCTTCGCGTTGCGAGGTCGTTTAGATTCGTTGTGATGTAATCGGCAAACCATTCGGTGTTGATGCGGTCTGAAAGACGGATGCGAAATTGTCCGCCCATGCCAAGGCCCGTTATTCCGGCTTCGCCAAAAAGGCTCGTTGTGCTTCGGATTCCAAGATCGAAACGGCCGGAGGGTGTTGGCTCAACAGGATCGAGGGCGAATGCATGCTGGGCAATGAGCAAAGCATTAAAAAAAAGGAATCGTTTCATAAGCGGGGTGGTGTTGGATAAAAGACGACTACGATAAAAAACGTTGCCCGACATGCTGTATTTTTACGGCTGTGAAAGAAGAAAAAAGCAACCGCATTACGGATCCAGCACTTGCGTTGGCGAAGGCCGAATCGTGGTGTGCGTTTCAAGAGCGTTGTCAGCAGGAAGTGCGCGATAAATTGTATGGTTGGGGCTTGTGGCCGGAAGCGGTTGAATCGATTATTGCCGAATTAATTTCCCGAAAATTTGTTGATGAAGAACGTTTTGCGCGGGCTTTTGCGGGGGGGAAATTCCGCATCAAGCATTGGGGTCGCATTAAAATTCGTTTGGAACTGAAACGCCGCAAACTGAGTGATTATTGCATTCGCAAAGGCTTAGAAGAAATTGACGAGCGCGCATACATGAACACCTTACGCAAATTAGCCAACGAAAAGAAACGGCTGACGAAGGAAAAACATCCTCTCAAGAAAAAATATGCCATCATGCGCTTCCTCGCATCGAAAGGATACGAAACAGATTTAATACGCGAAGTTGTCGAACTTGACGAAGAAGCATAAACACTGATAATTATCAGTATTCAACAATTCCTTTTATGTAACTTTGCTGCATCATTCTCGATTATGTTATCGCTCAAAGAAGGTTCGTTATTCAGCATCTTGCATTCCAAATGCCCGAAATGTAATTTGGATAAGTTATACGAGGACAATAATCCCTACCATTTATCAAAACTGGGAAGCATGCACAAAAACTGTGCGCGTTGCGGCCAAAAATTTGAACCCGAAACCGGTTTTTACTATGGTGCCATGTATGTGAGTTATGGGCTTTCTGTTGGTCTGATGTTTATTGTGGCGGCTATTTTGTATTGGGGCTTTGATGCATCTTTCGCCGTTTTACTAACCACGATTCTCGGCATTTATATTCTCGGCTTTCCGTTGCTGTTTCGCATTTCGCGCAATATTTGGTTAGCCATGTTTGTCAAATACAATCCCACACTTCGCGCCGAACTTGAACGGCAACACATTTAAAAAAAAACGGTCATGTCTAGCAGTACGTCTGATACGCCTCGAAAAAAACTCGCCGAATTTTACAAGCAGTTTAATTTGGATAGCGATGGCGGGCAAAGCAAATCGTATGTCAAAATCGAAATTGGCGGCGGCTTGGCATTTTATCTTCCAAATTTGGAATCGCGTAAAAAAGCAGTTGTCAAACACGATGTACATCATTTGCTCACGGGTTACTCGGGGCTATTGGCGGGCGAATCAGAAATTAGTGCGTGGGAATTGCGTTCGGGCTGTTGGAAATATCCGTTTGCATTTTTCATTAACCTTTCAGGAATGCTGACGGGTTTACTATTTAATCTCCCTGCCGTTTTTCGGGCTTGGACAAAAGGGCGCACCACAACCAATCTTTATCAACTCGAATTGACTGAAGATGAAATACTCGATACACCTACTGAAACGTTGCAAAAAATCATCAACTGGACGGCAACACCCGAAAAAGCGATAGGCTATGATTACATTTCGTTTCTAGGTTTTGTACTACTGGGCATTCTCTTTGCGCTATTATCAATTGTAGCATTACCCTTTGTTCTTTTGTATTCGATCTATATTGCGTTGACTGCAAAGACAACACCACAAAGCGCCTAACCTAAAAATTGGCTCGCTAGGTTCTTTCTGCTGGAAAATACTTTTCAACACCGCTTCAAAAATAAGGTAAGGCCATAGTATATTAGTATTCTAAAACCCTTACACGATGCAATGCATACCCATTTTAGACAACCTGATTGAGCACAACAACGGCACCACATACCTGCCGATTGGCACAGTCAACAAAATTTTCAAGAACAACAAATTGCTTGGAAAAATTGCTGACAAACTCGCTAAAAACACCAAGCAACATGTCGAAGAAATGTGGGCCACGGTTGGGCGCGCCGATGACAAACCTGTTGATTGGTCGGGCGAAGTAGAATGTTCTGGAAAAGGAAATATTCTTTCGTTAGGCGTTGCAGGGCGCGAAGTCGATCTGATTCGCAACTGGCAAATCATGCCCAAAAAAAGTGGCATTGCTGAAAAATTCATTTCGTTTGATAAAGTAAAATTCGGAGCATCTGCCGGAAGTCGTAAAATACGCATGACCGTTATGTTGCAAGCCGGAGAAAGTGCGGTTGCATTTTACCAACATACGGGTGAAAACGATACCAATTCCATTGAGGGATTTACAGAATACATTCTTCCCACAAAAACAACAGAAGCCGATCGCCGCACATTTGAATTTGATGTGCCGGAAGAAGACGAGGCAGCTGTCAAAAAAAATGGCTTGTTTGGTTTGCGCAAACGATTCTTGGTCAAAGTGCTTACGTTTAAATCAAATGGCGGCACCAGTTTGCGAAGCCTCTACACCATGGGCGAACAATATCGCCTCTTGAAATTTGATGCCAATGCCAACGATTTTCGAGAGGTTGGTGGTGGTTATGAAATTGATCCTGCTAAAAAAACATTACTGCTCATTCATGGCACTTTTTCAAGCACGGCAAAATCGTACAAAGGCCTGTATGGTGCTGATGACAAACGTTGGCTGCAACAACTCCTTCAAAACGGCAGAAAGTACGAACAAGTCATCGCCTTTGATCATTATACCGTTGTGGATGGGCCGCGCGAAAACGCAGATGAATTTGTGCGTCGTTTGGGGAACGGATTCCGCTTTACCAAATCGGTTGATATGATTTCGACCAGCCGTGGCGGCCTTGTGGGTAAAACCATTTGCAATGACCAAAATATTTACAAGAACATTCTGCAAATTGAAAAATTTGCGCCCGTGGCTTGCGCTAATGGTGTTGACTATTTCACCAAAGCCGCACCGAAAGTTGTGAGTTTCCTCAACGCCATGAAAGTGCTCGGACAAATTACGGGCAATGTTTCTTTAGAAATTATCATGAGTGCCTTGCAAATGACTGCCGAAGATTTTCTAGCACAACCCGGCATGCGCGCCATGACGCCCGGAAGCGATGAACTGAAGGCCATTATTGGAACGCCCGATAAACCTGTCAATCCAGCCAACCCCAATACCCGCTACTACCCGATTTGCGGCGATTACCAACGCAAAAAAATTGATCCACTCAAAAACGCACTCGATCGCTTGATTGGAAAAATTCTCGGTCCGCAAAACGATTGGGTTGTGGGTACAAAAAATCAAGTCATCATGCCAACGGGGTATTACGCACTTGGTCTCAATGCCGAATATTTCCTCGCGCACAGCATCAACTGCCGCCACCTCGACTACCTCAAACGCGATAAACTAGCAAGCGATTCTACGCATCCGCAAGAATTGATCTGGGATTACCTGCACGACCATTAATCTCCGTTTGTCGATATTGTTTTTTTAACAAATGACGCGTTTGATAATTCGTACCTTTGTGCCAACAATTTAAAACACATAAAGTATGTATCCAGCACAACTTGTCATGCCCATGAAGGCCGAATTGGTCGATGCGGGCTTTGAAGACCTCAATTCTCCTGAATCGGTCGATACTGCCGTTAAAACTAGCGGCACACATTTATTGGTGGTTAATTCCGTTTGCGGATGCGCGGCAGGTGCTGCACGTCCCGGTGTAAAAATGGCCGTTCAAGGCGACGGAAAAAAACCATCAAAACTTTCAACCGTTTTTGCAGGATTTGATAGCGAAGCCGTAGCGCAAGCACGCAAATACTTTGCGCCATATCCGCCATCATCACCATCCATCGCACTTTTTAAAGATGGCAAACTCGTTCACTTCGTAGAACGCCATCACATCGAAGGCCGTTCAGCACAAATGATTGCCGAACACCTCAAAATGGTTTTCGACGAATTTTGCTAAGCTAAATTCACAAAAACAAAAACGCGCGCTGAACATATTTTCAGCGCGCGTTTTTTTATGCGTTCTATTCGGGAATAAGCTTGTTATTTCTTCTCAACCACTTTAGGCACTTTAAAATAATCCGAATCTTTTTTCGGCGCATTTTTCAATACATCCGCAAGTGGCAATCCGGCTTTCGCTTCATCTTTCCGCAACACATTGGTCTCATCGCTCATGTAGATCAACGGTTCAACATTCGATGTATCGAGTTGATTCAATTGTTCCACAAAAGACAACATGCGATTCATGTCATTGATGATTCGCGGCTTGCTTGCTTCGTCAAATTCCAATCGCGCGAGGTGCGCCACTTGGTCAACCGTTTGTGTGTCGATGCTCATAAGTAGAAAGTGTTTTTTCGATCGTTGATCGTACTTGATGGCGCAAATTTACCAAATCTTCTTCGGTTAATCCCTTTGTTGAGACTGGTGCATGAATAATGACATCGGCAATGCCCGGACGACCATACGATTTAAAGAATCCACCGTTTTGTAAAAGTTTCCAATTATTTAAAAAACTAATCGGAACAATGTCTGCTTGATGTTCGATCGCCAGTTTGAAAGCCCCATTTTTAAACGGTTTGATGCGTCCCCACGATTCGATTGTCCCTTCGGGATAAATAAAAACGCTTTCGCCTGCATCTAGTTTTTCGCCTGCTTGTTCAAATGCTTTGTAAGAACCCATGCGTGTTTTCCGATCAACATAAATATTCATGCCCGCACGGCCATCGCGCATATTGCGGAAAAAGATGCGCAGCAACGGCGCTTTGTCTATTTCCAATTTACCCATATAGACAAAATATTTTTCCAGCACGATATAACTAATCACAATATCGAGGTACGATGCATGATTGGCCACCAACACACAACGCGCTGGCAGTTCAGTTGCTGGAACTTCGCGTGTTACACGCACAAACACACCCGGAACATGCAAGACCCAACGCGCCCAAAAACGCATCAGTCGAAATGCCGCCGGAAAACGCGACCGACGCGCCAGTAAAAACGCAAAAAAGGGATACAGCACCACCAAGCCCACAACAAAGTTGAGGATAAAAAAAACTTTCCAAACCGCACGAGGAATAAGGCCGAGGTAGTGGCGAATCATCCCGCAAAGGTAATCAACCGCACGAGCCATGAACCGGATTTTGATTTGCTGCGCTTAGAATCAGCAAAACACCAACAAAAATTAATTCCTTACGAACGGTTTATTCGCCAATCCAATTTGTATTTTTGGCCTTCATTCATACAAAACATGTGCGTATGCCGCAAACAGATACAATTCTAGTTATTGGTTCGTCAGGCCAGATTGGCACCGAACTCGTTATGAATTTGCGTGAGCAATTTGGTTCATCGCATGTTGTGGCCTCCGACTTAAAAGATGCCGCGCCCGAAGTCATGGAAAGTGGGCCGTTTGAAACACTGGATGTGCTTGACCGCCAACGGCTGCATGAAATCATCAGTAAATACAAGGTTACCCAAGTTTATCTGTTGGCGGCATTGCTCTCCGCAACAGCCGAACAAAATCCCATGTTTGCATGGAAACTAAATATGGAAAGCCTTTTCCATGTGTTGGAGCTTGCCCGCGAAGGACACATCAAAAAAATATACTGGCCAAGTTCCATTGCCGTTTTCGGACTAACAACACCGCGCGACAACACACCGCAATTTACAAGCATTGAACCCAGTACAATATATGGTATCAGCAAGCAAGCTGGCGAACGTTGGTGTGAATGGTATTATAAAAAGTATGGCGTAGATACTAGAAGTTTGCGTTATCCCGGATTGATCGGTTGGAAATCGGCCCCAGGTGGTGGTACTACCGACTATGCTGTCCATATTTTCCACGAAGCATTGAAAAATAACCAATACACCAGTTTTTTATCTGAAAATACGATGTTACCCATGATGTATATGCCCGATGCCATTCGGGCTACGTTAGAAATCATGGATGCGCCTGCAGAACAAATTCGTATTCGTGGTGGTTATAATCTAGCGGGAATGAGTTTTTCGCCAGCCGAAATTGCAGCAGAAATACGCAAACACCGTCCTGATTTCAAAATCGATTATGCTCCTGATTTCAGACAACAAATTGCCGATTCTTGGCCCAGAAGCATCGACGATTCAGAGGCCCGAAATCACTGGAATTGGAAACCTGAATTTGATCTTGACAAAATGACAAGTGATATGTTAATTAACTTATCAAAAAAATTAACCGTAAAATTGTAACCGGATCAAACCAACCCGCGTACAACAAGTCCAATATCAAATCCCCTACTGATTAAATAATTGCACTATCGCGGTTTTTGCATAATTCGTCGCCTGAATTATACAACTAATCGAAAACCTACAACGTGTAGGGATCACAATGGGTATATTTGAATTATAGAGTACGGCAAGCGCCACACAGCATGTCAGACCAATGAAAAAAATTACACTTATTCTCTTATTTATCGTTTGCAAGGTTGGCCTAGCGCAATCCTATGAGATGTATCAGGGCGATACCATCAATTATATTGATGCCTCGGGCAAACGCCAAAAACATTGGGTCATTTTCGGACGGATGAAGAAAGAAGTTCAGGGCTTTGCCGCTGATGCTAAAGTAGAAGAAGGAAATTATACCGACAGCAAAAAGACTGGTGTTTGGATCAGCTATTTCCCTAACGGAAAAAAGCAAAGCGAATACACCTACGAAAACAACCGTCCGTTTGGTCATGCCATTACCTATTACGAAAACGGAAAAATTCAAGAAGAAGGCACTTGGAAAGGAACACGTTGGGTTGGTGATTATAAATTGTACTACGAAGACGGCAAACCACGACAGGCATTTACCTACAACCCACTTGGCCAGCGCGATGGCAAACAGCTTTACTACCATCCAAACGGACAGTTAGCGATTGATGTAAACATGAAAGCGGGTAAAGAAGAAGGCGTTAAGAAAGAATTTTACGAAAATGGCGATTTGAAATCCGAAACCACATTCAATGGTGGTTCGATTGATCCAGCTAAAACCAAAACGTACGAGCCGAAAAAAGCAAACGTTGCGCTCGATGCTCCTGAAGAAAAAGACCTCAAAGGAACTGCTCCAGAAGCGAAAGCCGATATGAAAGCCAATCCAGGTGGAAAACCTTTCGACGGAAATGGACCTTACATCCTCTATCGTAATGGCCAAATCACCATGAAAGGAACATTCAAAAACAAAAAATTGATTGAAGGTGAAGAACGGATTTACGACAACAACAACATTTTAATTCGCGTTAAACTCTACAAAGACGGAAAATATGTTGGCGATGGCCCACTTCCAACCGACGCAAACAAATAAACATTCATACTTTTCTTTTAAAAGGTTGCCCACTCTGGCAACCTTTTTTTATTTCCAAAGTCCAAGCCTGTAAACGCCTTGGTATCGGCTTACGCAAAAACGCTACCTTTATATGCGGCAACAAGAATATGATGATCCGAATACCGTTACTTATTTTGTTTATCTGCCTTGGTCTGTGTCGCGCATCGGCACAGCATGAAAAAGTAGGTGTTGTTCTCAGCGGCGGTGGCGCATCGGGCTTGGCACATATTGGTGTTTTAAAAGCCTTAGAAGAAAATAATATTCCTATTGATTACATCTGCGGCACATCGATGGGTGCGCTCGTAGGTTGTCTTTATGCACAAGGTTACACGCCAACTGAAATTGAAACACTCGTGAAATCGGAAGAATTTCGGAGTTGGGCGTATGGCACCATTGAGCCACAGAATGTCTATTATTTCAAGAAAAAAGAAGACAACGCTTCGTGGATTAGTTTTAAATTATCGTTAGATACATCGCTCGTTACCAATTTGCCCACCAATATTATTTCGCCCATCCAAATGGATTTTGCGTTGATGGAGCGAACGGCACCGGCGGCAGCAGCGGCGGGCTATAATTTCGATAGTTTATTTATTCCTTATCGCTGTGTTGCTTCCGATATTGAAGCCAAACAATCGATAACCTTCCGCAACGGCGATCTCGGCGAAGCCGTTCGCGCGTCTATGTCGTACCCTTTTTATCTCAAACCCATTAGTGTAAACGGCAAACTCCTCTTTGATGGTGGCCTGTACAATAACTTCCCGTCCAACATCATGTATCAGGATTTTTATCCCGATTTTATTGTGGGCAGTAATGTTGCATCTGCATCAACGAAACCCGACGAAGACAACTTGGTATCGCAGATTCGGACCATGTTGACGAGTAAAACCGATTTCAATCCACAATGCGAAAACGGAATCATTGTACAACCCAATGCCGATTGGGTTGGCTTGTTTGATTTCGACGATGCGCAGCGTGTCATTGATAGTGGTTATGTGGCGACGATTCGGCGTATCGATGAAATTAAAATAGCGGTTCAACGTCGCAGCGACCCCAATGTGTTAGCGGCAAAACGCGCGGCCTTCAAAGCCAAAATGCCGAAGCTTGTTTTCGATAACATTGAAATTGAAGGGCAAAATTTGAATAAAAACCAAGTCAGTTATGTGCGTAAATTATTGCGTCGAAACAGCCGATTTGTTTCAATCGAAAACCTGAAACCTGGCTATTACCGCCTCGCTGCCGACGACAAGATCAAGCAGATTTTTCCGAAAGCACGTTACAATCCTTCTACGGGTTATTACGATCTAAAACTGGTTATCAAAAAAGAGAAAGACATCACCACGCAATTTGGTGGCAACTTTTCAAACAGACCGATCAATTTCGGATTTGTTGGTGTGCAATACAACTACCTCGGAAATCCGTCCATTAGTTTAAACGGAAATGCATACTTCGGAAAATTATACAGTTCGGTTCAAGTTCGTTCGCGCTTCGATTTCCCGTTTCGTTATCCAATTTTTATCGAACCGATAGTTACCTACAACCGTTGGGATTATTTCCGAAGTAGTCCTGCTTTCTTTGAAGATACCAAACCTGCATTTCTGATTCAACTTGATCGGTTTGGCGAATTAGACATTGGTTTTCCGGTTCGCAACAAAGGGCGATTGGTAGCCGGAACAGCGGTTTCGTTTATTCGAAATTTGTATTACCAAACAGATGTATTCACATCGGCAGATACGGTTGACCGAACTGATTTTAGTGTATTCACTTCACATATTTTATACGAGCGCAACACCCTTAACCGCAAACAGTACGCAACACAAGGAACGTATTTTGCTTTGCGTGTGCGGTACATACAAGGCGAAGAATTTTATTTGCCGGGTACAACCGCTCCTTCGCTCGATCCGTTTCGTGCCATACATGATTGGGTTCAATACAAAGTAACGTATGACACCTGGTTGAAGGAACGTGGGCGTTGGCGTATTGGTTTGCTCGGCGAAATGGTGTGGTCAACACAACCCTTGTTTAGCAATTATACCGCAACCATTTTGAGTGCGCCAGCATTTCAGCCAACACCCGAAAGCCGCACGTATTTCATTCCCGAATTTCGCGCACATCAATATGCCGCGGGTGGAATTAAAACCGCTTTTTTGCTTTGGAAAAACATCGATCTCCGTTTTGAAGGCTACGCTTTTCAACCCGTAGCCGCAATCCGGCGTAGGCCAGATTATACCGCAGAATATGGCGCAGCATTCTCTATCACGGATTTAGCTATCCTCGGAAACAGTACACTGGTATGGCATTCGCCGCTTGGCCCCGTTTCGTTAAGCCTCAACTATTACAGCAAAAAACGCGAGCCGTTTAGTTTTCTCTTCCATTTCGGCTACATCATCTTCAACCGCAAATCGACGGATTGATTTTTTGAATCGCTTTTATTCGCAAATAATTTCCTGCGACCGTTCATCACCCAGAATCGGGCGAGCAACCTTTATTCAATTGCGTTGCGCAAAACAAGGTTTATATTCGTTTATACATTTTACTTTAAAAAAAGCAAGGATGAAAAAAACAAAAACAATTCTTCTTCTATGCTGTTGTGCGTTGTTTGGTTTTGCCTTCACGTTGGTCATTTCAACAAAACCAAAAGCCGATTCACAAAAAACTGTTGAAGCATTTATTCCCGATATCATTACTCAATTTCCGAATGTGCGCGATCTCGCCATTGCGCCTACAGAAAACGAAATGTATTTTACCATTCAAGGATATCAAGGTGAATTATCAAGCATTGCGGTTTATAAAAATTATGCGTTGAAAAATACAAAACCAGAAATTGCTCCCTTTTCCGGAACATTTGATGATCTTGAACCTGCGTTCTCTAGCGATGGTTTACGTTTGTATTTTTCCTCCAACAGGCCAATCGACAAGCAAAGCAAGACACCAAAAGATTATGATATTTGGTATGTAGAACGTAAAACGCTGCAAAGCGATTGGTCCGAACCAATCAATATGGAAGCGCCGATCAATACGCCGCAAAACGAATTTTATCCTTCAGTCGCAACATCAGGAAATATCTACTTCACGAGCGACGGCGAACGATCAAAAGGCAAAGACGACATTTTTGTATGCTTATTTAAAAACGGAAAATACGAAGCACCAATTTCGTTGAGCGATTCCATCAACACCGAAGGATATGAATTCAATGCTTTTATTGCACCAGATGAATCCTATTTGCTTTTTTCGGGTTACAACCGCAAAGACGGTTTTGGAAGTGGCGACTTATACATCAGTTACCACAAAGCCAATGGAGAATGGAGCACTGCAAAAAATTTAGGCAAAACAATTAATTCAGCGCAGATGGATTATTGCCCGTTTATCCAATCAGGAGTTTTGTATTTCACGAGCAAACGCTTAAGCACATCGACGCTCGAAAAAAGAAATATCGAAGACTGGAAAAAAGAAACGAATCGTTATGAGAATGGATTGAGTCGTTTGTATATGACACCTGCAAACACATTTATGCAAAAGTGATTTTACTTGGCTGTATCTTTCAAAAAACAATTCGTTATAGTTGAAAAATACACCCCATGCGATTCATTTATTTTTTTCTTTTGCTTACCATCAATGGCTGGGCCAATCCCGTTCAATTTTCCGCTAGCCTGCTCGCTCATCCTGAAAAGAAACCAACCGAGCTTGAAAAAAAATTTACAACAAAAGAAATTACGCGATACCTCCCCGATACCACTTGGCAAACTGTTGTGCTTGAAAACGGATATGCAAAATCTAAAATTGTCAACGCCCAAGATTGGATAGGTAGCGAAGGAATTTGTGTGCGTGAAGTCCGTTTGATTTATACAAAATACCCAGCCGATCAGTCGTTTTGGTTGACCGATTATCACCGCTTACTTGCCGATCGTTTGATCGAATTATTTCGTTTAGACTCCACGTTAAATTCGGCTGACATCAAATGGATCATTGTTTTACAAACCGATTGCAAAACGGCTCGTGAGGCACAAAAACGATTTCACGGGATTGAGATTTGCTACGAAGAATGCAACGCACCAACAAGTCTGCATCCAAACGATTCGCTTGCATTAAAAGAAAACAAAAAAATGGATTCGCTTCGCTATGTCCGCTCTACCAAAAAAGTAGAGCGCTACATTGCCAAGAGCGGTGGAATGGGCGACTCGACGGTATGGAAGGTATTGAAACGTCATCCTGAATGGAAGAACGCACTTGTAGTCATGGATTTTACCGGAAGCATGTATCCATACGCTGGACAGGTTTTGCTTTGGCATACCAAGAATTTAGGCAAATCGGGGTTGGAGTATTGTGTGTTTTTTAACGATGGTGATCAAAAAAGGAATTCCAAAAAAATCCCAGGTGAAACAGGTGGAATTTATTTTTCTACTGCAAAAAATATTGATGCTGTTATTCGCTTGATGCAAAAAGTACAAAGCAAAGGCAATGGCGGCGACTGTCAAGAAAACGACATCGAAGCTATACTGGCCGGAATCGATCATTATTCAGGATTCGATCATGTTATCCTAATTGCCGACAACAATGCCTGTATGCGGGATACGGCATTCATGAATAAGATCCACGTACCCGTTCATGTGATTTTATGCGGAACGTTTTCGGGCATCAATCCGCAATATGTTGAACTTGCCAAACGCACAGGCGGATCGCTTCATACCATTGAAGCTGATTTACAGGGAAATTCTGCCTTCGACAAAAACACGGATCTGGAGAATGAGATGGCGCGTTTCCGCAAAACCCATCATGGAAACCATTTGGGCATCTTACACATTAGCGGAAAACACGATCCTTGCGGACGTATTCCCAAATCGCATAAACCAAAAAAGAAGCCGTTGAAAAAAAGAATAAAATCTTTTCTGAAACGAATTTTCTAAGAGCCTGTTTTTACGCCTGACCTTGTGGCGGCCCAAAGTGCATGGGATAATTATTGGGTGCGTCGGTATCGTTGATAAGCCCATTGACTGACTCGAAACGCGCGATATTATCTTTCAACGCTTTCATCAAACGTTTAGCATGTTGTGGTGTGAGAACAATGCGCGATTTAACTTTAGGCTTCGGTACACCGGGCATAATTTTGATAAAATCGACAATAAATTCCGAATTGGAATGTGTAATGATTGCCAGATTGGAATAAATGCCTTCGGCCACATCTTCGTTCAACTCAATGTTTACAGGGCCGTCTTGTGGATCGTTTTGCATAGTGGAAATTGATTTAGGTAAAGTTAATGTATTTTATCAATGCATGAATTGGATCAACGTGTTGTGTGCTGATCCACTAATTTTCGGAGTGTGGCATAATGTGTTCCGAGCAAAGTTTTCGGCAACATAAAAAGTAATTTTTTATCGGTGCCAAAAACATATAAGACTTCTTCAAATTCTTCCCCCCGCACACATTCCGCCCACACAAAACGAGCTTCTTCCTGTTCTTTCACCCACGAAATTTCGTGCTCATCCCAACGATAATGAATCGTCGCATCTTCAGGCGGATCATCCCGCAACCAGTGTTGAATCGCTTTTCCCTTTCGCCGCGCAATACGGTATTGCAAAAACATCATCGACGCAAAAAGTGGTGGTGCAAAAAACAAAATGCCCAAGGTAAATCCCCAGCCCATCGTCAACAAACCGATGCCATTCAACACGATCAATCCGATGAAAACATAGAGTTGTATCCGAACGCGTTTTGCCGTTTTTTCAACCATCAACTTGCCATAACCCTTCCACATTTTTTCAATGATCGAAGCGTTCAGCATCGTTATATATTCGCCTTGTGTTGGAGTGGCCGTCATGATTATGAAAACGATTTCAAAACTTCACAAGTACGTTCAAGCATCGCATCATCAAAATCGAGATGCGTTACAAAACGAATGGTTTGTTTGCCAAACCCAACAGCTTTAATTTTTGCTGCAAGCAATCGCTGAACAAACGCATCGCTCGGCATCTTGGCATCCAAGGTAAAAATGATGATGTTTGTTTCTACGGGTAAAAGCGAGGTTACATACGGCAAGCTCGAAATCACCTCGCCCAGTTGTTTCGCACGGCGATGATCTTCGCCAAGCCGTTCGATATTGTGATCAAGCGCATACAATCCGGCAGCGGCTAAAATGCCGACCTGACGCATGCCCCCGCCCAGCACCTTACGGATGCGCCGCGCGCGTCTGATGTGTTCCTGCGAACCAAGCAAAACCGATCCACCCGGTGTTCCCAAGCCTTTCGACAAACACACCGAAACCGTATCGAATAACGTTCCCACTTCCTTCGGTGTATTTTTTGTTTCCTGCAACGCATTAAAAATTCGCGCACCATCTAAATGATACCGCAACGCATGCTTCTTACAAATGGCTTGAATCTCGCGCATCCGATCCAATGTATAATAGGTTCCACCCGCGCGGTTGGCCGTATTTTCTACACTCACCAAGCGCGTACGCGTCAGCCAATCAAATACCGGATTGATGCTCTCTTCTACTTGTTGTGCCGTGATTAGTCCACGTTCGCCAGCAATCAACTTCGCTTGCGCGCCTGAATTAAAACCAATGCCGCCGCCTTCGTAATTATAAATGTGCGCGCTGGCATCGCAAAGCACTTCATCGCCCGGATCGGTATGTAGTTTGATGGCAATCTGATTCGTCATTGTTCCTGAAGGACAAAACAAACCCGCTTCATGTCCAAATAAAGCAGCCAATTTATTTTCCAGCAAAATCACCGTCGGATCTTCCTGAAACACATCGTCGCCCAAAGGCGCATTAAACATAGCATCGCGCATACCTGCCGAGGGGCGCGTAACGGTATCGCTGCGGAGATCAATTTCCATAGTCATCATTGCGTGTGCAAAGATGCTTCGATTTTTTTAGTCTATGGCCTCAAGTGCCCGAATTATATCAACGATATGCCGAAATTCTGCATCTTTGCAAAACACGCTTCCCACTATGTCCCGATTACGAATTGCACTGTGTACATTGTATTTGCTACTGGGCTTTGCCGCTCAGGCGCAAACCTCCTATTGGGTTTATTTCACCGATAAGCATCAATGTACGTTTAATCCCCAAACCTATTTTGCGCCAGAAGCACTTCAACGACGTGTTCTTCATCCGCAAGCAATAACCGACTCCTCCGACTTTCCGGTCAATACACATTATCTCAACAAAATTGCCAAGCACGTCGATACATTGGGTTATGCTTCGCGGTGGCTCAATGCGGTTAGTGTGGTAGCAACACCAAAGCAACTGGAAGAGATTGCAAAATTTCCTTTTGTAAAACGTATCGCACCACAACTTGTTTCTGGTGCGCCCACCATCTGCGCACAACCCAAATCGGTTGTTCCGGATACAATTTCAGGCGACACAATCATTAAAACGTCTGAAGGCGAATTTTGGCCGAGTAAGCAAATCGGAAGCATGAAAGGACAACTTTTTACTGCCGAGAATTACCGCGCCAAAGGCATCGTCATCGCAATTTTTGATGTCGGTTTTCAGGGTGTTGACAAGCACAAAGCCTTTGAACAAATTCGTTTCAACAACCGCATCCGCGCCACCTTCGATTTTTACACCGACAATTGGAATGTCTATGCAGCCAAAGACGATCATGGCACCATGGTACTTTCTTGTATTGCTGGAACCATGAATGGATCGCCAATGGGTTTGGCAACTGATGCCACGTTTTTGCTTGCCCGCATTGGCAAGGCATACAGCAACCAATACCGCTACGAAGAACGTTGGATGGCGGCCCTCGAATGGTCCGACAAACAAGGCGTAAACATCATCAATTGTTCGGGTGGCCCCAATCAACGTGCCTATTTTCAGGAACAAATGGATGGCAAAACGGCAGTTGTTTCTGTTGGTGCTAAACTCGCTGCGAAAAAAGGAATTTTAGTTGTCGCTGCCGCCGGAAACAACGGCGAATTTGGACATCCAAGCATTTTACCACCTTCCGATGCCGATAGTGTTATCTGTGTCAGTGCTACCGATTATGCAGGTGTGCACAGCCCATTCAGTTCTTATGGCCCAACGCCAGATTTCAGACGCAAACCAGATGTATGCGCACCGGGAATGGTTGTGGTTGCTACTGCCGATAATAGTTTTGATGCCGAAGACGGTACATCGTTTTCTTGCCCCCTTGTTGCCGGATTTGCAGCGTGTTTGTTGGAAATGTACCCCGATTCCAATGTCATGGCAGTATTACGCATGGTACAACGGGCAGGATCACTTTATCCCTACTACGATTATGCACACGGCTACGGCATTCCCCAAGCAACGGCATTCATTGGACTTTCAACCAACCCTGATCCAACGGTTAATTTTATCTTGAGTGATGATGCCATCACAATTAAAACCAATCCTTCCCTAACAGCAAGCGAAAAACCCGCAAAGCAATTGCTGTACTGGAGTGTGAGCGATGCATCGGGCCGTATTCTCGAATACCACGTGGTTGAGTTTGACCGCGTAACAGAAATTGTTTTAAAGAAAGAAAAATACCAGAAAGGATTTCAGATTCACATTAGCTGTAACCACTACTATGCCAATCAGACATTTTAAATTTTTACTGGTTTTATTTTTGGCTTTTGCGTCCGATCTGGCAGCGCAAAAAGAGTTGCTGAACATAAAAGTTGATACAACAACTAAAATTCCAACTTGGGGACCAAACCGCCGTCATTATTTTCAGCAATTCATTGGTATCGGCATCATGCCTGGACCAATGGAAACTGGTGCAAAAACAAATTGGTGGTCAACATCCTTACTTTATGGGTATCGTTACAAGCTGAAATTGTGGTCATGGAACGCACTTGTCGTGGAAGGCGCTTACCGCCACGATCGCTATTCCATCAATCAGAAACAAGTTAAATTGTTACCTGTTGATCCACTTCGTCATCAACGCGAACGCATTTCACTGCACAACATCACTGGCGCATTTTACGACCGCATCAATTTAGGAAAACGGGGCAATGTGCTCGGGCGTTGGATTGATTTGGGGGTGTATGCCGATTATGCGTTCCGTGTTTCGCATGTTTATTTGGATCAATACTACGATTCCAATTCATTTCAAGGCGGACAAGTGCGCCGAAAAACGCGTGTTACGCGCTTGCCTTTTGCCAATAAGTTGAATTACGGTGCATCTGTTCGCTATGGAAGTTATTTTTATGCGATTTGGGTGAATTACCGCATGACGGATATTATTAAGTATCCTGAAGGAGCAACGGCAACGCCTGAATTACCCAGAATTGTTGTTGGCATTGAATTTAGTATGTATTGGCTACGGCATCTCTAATCTTGCCCGAATTTTGTATCTTTCCCTACTCAGACAAATGCTATGGCAGAACTAACCGTTACCCGTGTTTTCGATTTGCTCGAACGTTACGAGCAAAAGTATGGCAATAATCCAAATGCCTATAACGGCAAAGAAAATGGCCAATGGCGTTCGTGGAGTTTTAACGAATTTAAGAGCAAAGCCTATCAGATTGCTGCGGGCTTGATTGATTTGGGTGTTAAACCTGGCGATCGTATCGGACTCGTTGCAAACAACCGCCCAGAATGGAACATCATTGATTTTGGTTCTCAACTTTGCGGTGCGGTACTCGTTCCAATTTATCCAACCATCAGTAGCGAAGATTTAAAGTTTATTCTCGAAGACGCGAGCGTAAAAGCAACGTTTGTTTCTACAAGCGAATTATATGATCGGGCAAGTGCAGCAACGGCAGGCATTTCGGGTAATGTTGGTGTGTTTTGTTTTGCAGCTTTACCCACACAAAAAAGTTGGGAAGAAGTGTTGAAACGAGGCGAACAACATCCGTACACCACAGAAATTAAACACATCCTTAGTCAAGTTAAGCCAGATGATTTGTGTTCGTTACTTTATACATCGGGTACAACTGGGCATCCGAAAGGTGTGATGCTGACGCATCATAATTTTGTGAGTGATTTTACGTCGCTTTGCGAATTGCCACCAATCAAAGCACCCGATACGGTGTTGAGTTTTTTACCACTCAATCACTCGTACGAACGTATTCTCAGTTACCTCTATTTATTGCACGGGGCATCGGTTTGGTATGCCGAAAGTTTAGAAACCGTTGGCGATAATATTCGCGAAGTAAAACCGTATATGTTTACCTGCGTTCCGCGCTTGGTAGAAAAAGTGTACGACCGCATCATCAACAAAGGAGCTGAACTGAAAGGCATTAAACGCGCTTTGTTTTTCTGGGCTGTTGAAATCGGTGAACAATATGAAGTAGATCCGGCAAAACGTTCGTGGGCTTACAACCAGAAATTAAAACTTGCCAACAAATTAATTTTCAGCAAATGGCGCGAGGCCTTGGGTGGCAATGTGCGCTGCATGGTTTCGGGTGGCGCGGCGCTTGATGCGCGGCTTGCACGAATTTTTTATGCTGCTGGAATGCCCATTCTCGAAGGATACGGACTTACCGAAACATCGCCTGTTATTTCGGTCAATAATTTATCGCCCAATTCGTTGCGCTTCGGAACAGTTGGCCCTGTCATTCGTGGTGTTGAGGTAAAAATTGCGGAAGATGGCGAAATTCTCGTCAAAGGCCCAATTGTGATGAAAGGCTATTACAACCGTCCTGAAGCAACTGCCGAAGTCATTGATGCCGAAGGTTGGTTCCATACTGGCGATATTGGCACATTTGTCGAAAATCGTTTTTTGAAAATCACCGACCGAAAAAAAGAAATTTTTAAAACTTCTGGTGGAAAATACATTGCGCCACAATTACTCGAGAACAAACTTAAAACATCGCGTTTTATCGAACAAGCAATGGTGGTTGGTGAAAACCAAAAATATGCTGTTGCACTCGTCGTTCCGAGTTTTGCATTCATTCAAGAATGGGCCAAACGAAAAGGACTAACGGTTGGCGATCCTCAAGCCATCGTGAATGATCCTGCTGTAAAGAAACGCATCATGGAATCTGTTTCTAAAATCAATGAAACACTGGCGCAATACGAAACCATTAAAAAAATTGTACTGCTCCCTCGCGAATGGACAACCGCAACGGGCGAACTGACACCCAAACTGAGTATGCGCCGTAAAATTATCCTCAACGCCAATGCAGAAGCCGTTGACCAATTGTACCGCGAAGACAAATAATAATTTTTATTTATGAAATATTTTTGCGCTCTCCTTTGCTCCTGCCTGCTTGTTTTTTGTGGCTGTGGAACAACAGAACCCAATTCAACAACTGGCACGCCTGTACAAGACAGTTCCCTCGTTTTAAATCAGGTGTACTCGTTTTACGCAACAACAGACAAAGCCTATTGTAGTGCCGACTCGATTATTCCTTCCGATTGTGCGGGTGGACAAATTATGTTTACGCCCAAAGGAAATGTATTGATGATTTACTACTGCCTCGGAAACGATTCAGACATGTACACCATCGGAACATACAAAGCTGATACAGGAAAAATCACGTGTACATTTAATCGTAGTTATACATTTCCGCTCGACTGTTACGATTGCGAAGGCGTTGAAGACAAAGAACCCGCCGATCCAAACAAAGGCGTTTTGAAAAACATTCCAGTTATGGAGCTCACCTTTTCAAAATTGGCTTGCCCGAATTATGATTATCATTTCTCCTACGCGGCTGATTCTGAAATTTACATTTTAGAAAAATCGAATACGCTTGGCACAAAAGAATTTAAAAATGCCATTGCGTCGATGCAGAAATTATCGGGCTTGTAAGCACGACTTCCGAAAAACAATTTCGATTTCGCCCAAGGCGCTTTGGGCAGACGTTCCACAACAAGCGGAGCCGTTTCTATGAAGAACATTCAATTTATTGGCACACAACGTTCGGGTTCAAATCTGCTGCGTGTTATGTTACACGAATTGCCCGATGTCTGCGCGCCACATCCGCCGCATATCCTTCAAGTTATGCGTCCTTTTTTGCCGATGTATGGAAACTTGCAGGACGAAAAAAAATTCATGCGGTTGATTGATGATGTTTGCCAACTCGTTGAGAAAAATCCAGTAAATTGGAACATCGCTTTTGATCGAAAAAACATTCGCGAGCGTTGTGCGCAGAATTCGCTTCCACAAATTGCAAAAGCAATCTACGAAACCAAAGCAATTGAAGAACATGCTACTTGGTGGTGTTGCAAAAGCATGGCAAACATTCATTTTGTAGATGAACTTGAAGCCGCAGGAATCAAGCCTTTTTATCTTTACTTATACCGCGATGGGCGCGATGTGGCACTTTCCTTTCTAAAAGCAATCGTTGGCGAAAAACACATTTACCATTTAGCTCAACAATGGCGCGATGAGCAAATGCGTTCACTCGAATTGTGTGCGCGCTTGCCCGAAACACGCTATTTCAAAATTGATTACGAAACATTTGTTGCCGCACCAGAAATTACCCTTCAACACATCTGCGCCAAAACCGGAATCGCATTTTCCGAAAACGCATTGAAGTACAACCAGTCCGAAGAATCGCGCGAGACGGCGGCATCAGGCCTCATGTGGTCTAATTTGACCAAACCCGTCATGAAAGACAACACGAAAAAATATTTGACCGGGTTAAGTGCCGAACAGATTGAAATTTTTGAGCGCGTTGCTGGAGATGCTTTACTTGCACTTGGCTATCCGTTAGAAACAAGTCCTACAAACAAGCCTTTTTCAATCGCGGAAATTGAAGCGTTCAATACCATCAATCAACAAGCAAAATCCGACGCGCGCAAACAAGCCGTACAAAACGATCTCGAAAAACGAGCCGCACAAGACACATTCATTACTTCTTTACGCGAACAGTTTGCAGCATTCGTTGCACTTACTGCGTGATAAAATAAATCGCACCCACAAGCAGCGCCGGAATGAAGAGTTTTGTGAATAATTGCCACGCCAAAATTTTACCCCATCTTCGTCCAGAGTAAGGTGTATCGAATACTGCTTTCGGCCCCGTTTTCATGAGTACTTCTTCCACATTTATTTTGGTAATCGCAGACGATTCGCCATCGCCAAGCTCCACCACTTTTTCAATCTGTTTCGGTATTTCGTCGCCAAAGAAAAAAACATCTAAGCGAATATTTTTTTCTTTCGCCATTTGCGCCACTTCGCGTTGTGTTCCTTTGGGCAAATAAATTTTACCATCGGTAAACAATACAATTCGGTTGTTTCCATTCGGAAGCAGATGTTGTTGCACCAATTCGTAAGCGGTATGAAGCGCCCCCGCCGCATTACTTCCCCCGCCCGCTCGAATTGTTTGCAAGGCAGAATCAAGCCGTTGCGTTTCGCCGCCCATAACGTCTGTGGCCAGAATTTGAACCGCATCGCTATATGCTAAAACAGACAATCGGTCATTGGGTCCCAACGCTCGCGCATACGGCAGCACCGCATCGCGCACCGAAGCAATCAAACTATCCTGCACCATCGATTTTGACACATCAATGATCAGTACAATATTATTTCGTGCAATATTTTCACGAACCGGAGCGCACAACACATCATACTGATCGACGAGCGTTATGCTCACATCATCGAGCCAATAATACGCATACTTATTCAGTGCCACCACATGCAGTGAACCATGCTCCGACGATTTCACTTGATGCACATGCTTGGGTGCCTCTGCCGAAAAATTCCCGATCGTCATAAAACGTTCATTGCCTTTGGCAACAAACGTATCACAAACCAAAACCCAACCTTCATCACTCGTAATAAAATGATCGTCGTGAGCAATTACTTGCGGCGTGTACTGGCCATACAATGGAAATTTATGTTCCGCTTGCAATCGGTTTTCGGTAAAGACTGCGCCAAAACCGTTGGTCGCATAATTGGAACGTTTATCTAACGAAACATAATACCGCACACAATACATTCTTCCCGCCTCTAGTGTATAGCGCAATTCTGTTTCGATGTACTCCGCATACGCTTCGCCCTGACGCAAAGCTGCCATCAAACTACTTCGTTGACCAATGCCGGTAATGATGCCCATGCGTCCTTTTCCTGTTCGCGCCTGTTTACACGCAAGCCCTTGCAAATGCGATTTGTTAGAATTAAGGTAGTCCGGTGTTCCACCAGTTGGTTGAAACCAACCTTCAGTCAAAATCCGTTCTTGACCAGCAATCCCTTTTTGCCAATCTACATACTTTCTCCAATTGAATTTATGAATCGGTGGTGCAAGCGTATCGCGCTCGAAAGAAGGATTGTTGATGTATTGCTGCGCCGAAGCGTATGTCGCAAAGATTAAAAAGAAAAAAAGAAATGTTTGGCGCATGATTAATGACATTAGAAAACTAGAGCAATTGCACCCTGTTAAATTAGCCTAAATTTAATTCATTCAAACGAAGTATGCGTATTTCTCAATTCGCTCTTATAGCAATACGAGTATAATTAAAGCAGGTAAAGCAATTTTTGTGAAAAACTGATACAAGGCAATCGTTCCGGCTTTGCGTCCTGAATAGGGCGTATCTATAAAAGCATTGGGGCCAGTTTTCATTAACGCATGATGCAGACTTGTTTTAGAAACTGGATGCACTTCACCATTTCCAGTTGCAGCAATTTTCTCGACTTGTTTGGGAACTTCCTCGCCGAAAAATAAAACTTCTAATTGAATGTTTTTTTCTTCTGCCATCATGGCAACTTCGTTGCGTGTTCCTTTGGGCAAATAAATTTTCCCGTCGGTAAACATCACCACACGGTTATTTCCTTTTTCAATGGTGTTTTTTTCGACTTGTTTGTATGCAGCATGTATCGCACCAGCCGCATTGCTTCCACCACCCGATTTAATTTGAAGCAATGCTTGTTCAAAAAAAGGAATATCATCAGCCAAATGACTTTCGGCGAGTAGTTGCACTTCGTCGTTATAGGCGATCACAGCAACATGATCATTGGGGCCGAGCGCGCGGATGAAGGGAAGAATAACAGCCGTTACTTGTTCTATCAAGCTATCTTTTTGCATGGATTTAGAAACATCGATGACCAGTACGATATTGTTGCGCGGGAGGCTGTCGCGGGGGGGCGCGCATAAAACGTCTTCTGGCATCACTTCTGTCAAACTCACATCGTCCATCCAATAATACGCATACTTATTGAATGCAAAAGTACGCAACGAACCATGCTCCGATTTTTTCACCTTGTGTACATGCTTTGGTGTTTCTCCAAAAAAACACCCCAAAGTCAAAAAACGTTCGCCACCTTTTGCAATGAACGTATCACAAATCATCACCCAACCCTCGTCGCTCGTTACATAATGATCGTTGTAGGAAACTATTTGCGGCGTGGGATTTCTACCATAAAAAGGTTGGCTATTCTTCACCAATACACAATCCTTTGTCAGTGCAGCACCAAAACCACGAGCAGCAAAATTGCTTCGTTTATCGAGGGCAACATAGTAACGTACACAATACATTTTCCCCGAATCGAGTGGCTGTTTGAGTCGGGTGGCGATATACTCTGAATAGCTAATGCCGTTCTTTGTCCAACTCACATAATTATTGCGACTAATTCCTGCAATAAATCCAACACGTCCTTTTCCTGTTCGGGCAGTTTTTAGTGGATAGCCCAAAAAATGAGAACGCTCAGAATTCACATAATCCGGCGTTCCTTCCGTTGGTTGAAACCAACCTTCCGTCATGACATTTCCTTTACCCGATTTCGCTGGCAAGTAATCGCCGTATTTATTCCAATTGAATTGATGAATATAGGGAGCACCAGTATCGGCTTCAAAGGAAGGGTTGACAACCAAATTTTGCTGCGCCAAAAGCGGAGATACCAAACATAAAAACAAGACACATAAACGTAGCAGCATGCCCTCGAAATAACAAAAACCATACCCTTTCCGAAAAAAATCGCAATTAATTTACCTAAAAATAATTTTTAAAATACTATGCTTGCATAATAATTTATACATTTGAAAAAAGAAACTCGTATGGCAAAGAACGATACCGTGTGTGCAAAATTGCGTCATTCATGGCTTGGTGTGGCTCGCATGTATAATGCTGAAGCATTGAAATATGACCTGACGACAACGGTTGGTTTTATTCTCTTACGCATCGACTCCAAAGAAGGCGTTCCATCAACTAAAATCGGACCTTTACTGGGTATGGAAGCCACAAGCCTTACACGTACCTTGAGCCAGTTGGAGAAAAAAGGATACATCCGCCGTCAAAAAGACGAAACCGATGCACGACGCGTTTTGATCACGCTCACCGATAAAGGAAAACAGAAACGCGATATTGCTCGTAAAACAGTAAAAGCGTTTAACGAAGAAATTCGCAAACGTGTTGGAGAACAAAAATTAAATACATTCTTATCTGTTTTGGAAAACATCTCAGGCATTGCTTCTGAAATGGATTTTCAATAACGCATTATACATTGCTCGCTATGAAAAGAATCATTAAAAAAGTGGCCATTCTTGGCTCTGGTGTCATGGGTTCGCGCATTGCTTGCCATTTTGCGCATATCGGTTGTGAAGTTTTACTGCTTGATATTATTCCACGTGAACTTTCTGCTGCAGAACAAGCAAAAGGAAAAACCTTGAACGATGCCGATGTACGCAATCGTGTTGTGAATGAAGCCTTGCAAGCAGCGCTCAAAAGCAATCCTTCGCCCATTTACAAAAAGGCATTTGCTACACGCATAAAGACTGGAAATTTCGACGACAATATGAAAGATATTGCTTCGTGCGATTGGGTACTCGAAGCCGTAATCGAACGCTTAGATATTAAGCGAATGGTTTATGAGCAAGTAGAAAAATACAGAAAAGCCGGAACGCTCATCACCACCAATACATCGGGTATTCCAATGCACTTGTTGGCAGAAGGCAGAAGCGAAGATTTCAAGAAAAATTTCTGCGGTACACACTTTTTCAACCCTCCGCGTTACCTCAAATTGCTCGAATTAATTCCGGCTCCCGAAACGCATTCCGATGTGATTGATTTTTTGCTGGATTATGGCGAAAAGCAATTGGGCAAAACAACAATTTTCTGCAAAGACACGCCGGCCTTTATTGCCAACCGAATCGGTGTGTACAGCATCATGGCGCTTTTTCACTTGGTTGAAAAAATGGATTTGACAGTTGAAGAAGTAGATAAACTCACAGGACCAGTTTTGGGTCGTCCTAAATCGGCCACCTTCCGCACTTGCGATGTTGTTGGTTTAGACACTTTAATTCATGTGGCAAACGGATTAACGGCTAATTGCCCAAACGATGAAGCACGTGAGTTATTCGCCTTGCCAGCGTATGTTTCTAAACTCAGCGAAAACAAATGGCTTGGCGATAAAACAGGACAAGGTTTTTATAAAAAAGTAAAAGGAGCCGACGGTAAAAGCGAAATTCTTGCGCTTGATTTGAAAACAATGGAATACCGTCCGCAACAAAAAGTAAAATTTGCAACACTAGAACAAACAAAACCCATCGACAACCTGCGCGAGCGCATGAAGGTGCTGGTGGCTGGCAAAGATAAAGCAGGCGAATTTTACCGCACAAGCTTCTTTGGTTTGTTTAGTTATGTTGCTAATCGCATTCCTGAGATTGCCGACGAAATTTATAAAATCGACCAAGCGCTGAATGCGGGATTTGGTTGGGAGATTGGACCGTTTGAAGTTTGGGATGCGCTTGGTGTGAACGAAACGGTAACACAAATGGAAGCGGCTGGCCATGCCGTTGCTCCGTGGATCAAGGAAATGCTTGCACAAGGAAACACTAGCTTTTATAAAAATGAAAATGGCATAGCGAAGTATTACGATCAACAAAGCAAATCGTACAAAACCATTCCGGGAACAGAGTCCTTGATTATACTGGATCTCATTCGCCCCACAAAAACAATCTGGAAAAACAGCGGCACCACCTTAACGGATATTGGCGATTGTATTTTGAACTTAGAATTTCACACCAAAATGAATACGATCGGTGGCGAAGTTTTGCAAGGCGTAAATACGGCCATCGAAAAGGCAGAAAAAGAATTTCGCGGTTTGGTTATTTCAAACGAGGGTTCAAATTTTTCTGCTGGAGCAAACCTCGGAATGGTCTTTATGCTTGCCGTAGAGCAAGAATGGGATGAATTGGATTTTGCTGTTCGTGCCTTTCAAAATACGATGATGCGCATTCGTTATTCATCTATTCCGGTAGTGGTTGCACCGCATAACATGGCGCTTGGTGGTTCGTGCGAAATGTGTTTACACGCCGATGCGGTTGTTGCACATGCCGAGACGTATATGGGTTTAGTCGAATTTGGTGTTGGCGTTATTCCTGGCGGTGGTGGCACCAAAGAATTTGCACTTCGCCTTTCGGACGAAATTCATGAAGGTGATGTCGAATTAAATGCGTTCAGAAATCGTTTTCTCACCATTGGTCAAGCCAAAGTATCGACCTCAGCGCACGAGGCTTTTGACTTGGGCTATCTCCGGCACGGAACAGATCACGTAGTTGTCTCACGCGCACGATTGGCCGCAGAGGCGAAAGCCAAAGCCGTTCAATTGGCGGAAGCGGGATACGTTGCACCGGTTCAGCGTACCGACATCCGTGTGCTCGGGCAAAGTGCCTTGGGCCTCGCATACATTGGTGCAAACAGCATGCGTAGTGGAAATTACATTTCAGATCACGATGTAAAAATTTCACAAAAGATGGCGTGGGTGTTGTGCGGGGGCGAACTTTCACAACCAACATTGGTATCGGAACAATACTTACTCGATCTTGAGCGTGAAGTATTTCTATCGTTGTGCAGCGAACGAAAATCACTCGAACGCATGCAAAGTATTTTGACTGGCGGAAAGATTTTGAGAAACTAAATAGACATGAGACTAGAGACGTGAGACATGAGACATGAGATCGCACAGTCCCACGCTCTCCATCACGTCTCACATCTCATGTCTCAAGTCTCGTGTCTCACGTCCAGCGCAGGCAATGCGGGAAGGAAAATCTCAAGTCTCACGTCCAAACAATTAAAAATAAAAACATGCACAATTACAAAGAACTTAAAATCTGGCAACGTTCAATGTTATTAGTCAAACAAATCTATAAGTTAACTGAAACCTTCTCAAAAGAAGAAATATATGGACTCGTAAGTCAAATTAGACGCTGCGCAGTTTCGATACCATCAAATATTGCTGAGGGGGCTGGCAGAAAAAATGACGCTGAGTTTGCGTACTTTCTAAGCATTGCCAATGGCTCTTCTTATGAATTAACAACTCAGCTGATTCTCTCAGTAGAGCTTAGTCTTGTTATTTCAAAAATTGTTCAACCAGTCTTAGATGATTTAGATGGTATTCAAAAAATGATTTTCACATTAATTGAAAAGCATAGAAAAAAATGATTTCAGCAATTAAAAACTAACACTATGAACGCATATATCATTGCCGGCCTTCGATCTGCTGTTGCAAAAGCACCGCGCGGTTTATTTCGTTTTGTTCGTCCTGACGATTTAGCGGCGGATGTGATTCGTCAGGTCATGGCGCAAGTGCCGCAACTCGACAAAGAACGCATCGACGATGTGATTGTTGGCAATGCGATGCCGGAAGCAGAACAGGGTTTAAATTTTGGTCGGCTCATTTCGTTGCTTGCGCTTGATACAGATAAAGTTCCGGGTATGACCGTGAATCGCTATTGTTCTTCTGGATTAGAAACCATTGCGATTGCGGCTTCCAAAATTCATTCCGGCATGGCCGACTGCATCATCGCAGGTGGTGTAGAATCGATGAGTTTGATTCCGATGGGTGGCTGGCGTGTCATTCCAAATTACAAAGTTGCACAAGAACATCCTGACTGGTATTGGGGCATGGGACTGACCGCAGAGGCCGTAGCAAAAGAGTACAATATTTCGCGGGCCGATCAAGATTTATTTGCATACAACTCGCATCAAAAAGCCTTGGCCGCTATACGCGATGGAAAATTCAAAACGGGCATTGCTCCAATTACCGTGAACGAAACGTATTTGGATGAAACTGGTAAACGCAAGCAACGCTCGTACATTGTTGATACGGATGAAGGCCCGCGCGCGGATACATCGCTCGAAGCCTTGGCAAAATTGAAACCTGTTTTTGCTGCTGATGGAAGCGTTACAGCTGGAAATTCATCGCAGACTTCAGACGGTGCAGCTTTTGTTATTGTAGTCAGCGAACGCATGTTGAAAGAGTTGAATGTACAACCCATCGCTCGGCTAGTAAATTACGCCGTAGCGGGTGTTCCGCCACGCATCATGGGCATCGGACCAGTAGAAGCGATTCCTGCCGTTTTGAAAAAAGCGGGAATGCAACAAAAAGACATCGACTTGTTTGAATTGAACGAAGCATTTGCCTCGCAATCGCTCGCCGTCATGCGCACGTTAGACTTGAATCAAGAAATTGTAAACGTCAATGGCGGTGCTATTTCGCTTGGTCATCCGCTCGGTTGTTCGGGTGCAAAACTATCGGTACAACTTTTCGATGAAATGCGTCGCCGGAAAAGTAAATATGGCGTTGTTACGATGTGCGTAGGAACGGGCCAAGGCGCTGCCGGAATTTTCGAGTTGCTCCATTAATTTTTGAACTGTAAAAACTACTTGATATGTCAACTACAATCAAAGGAGGAGAATTCCTCATTCGCGAAACCAAAGCTGCCGATATATTTATTCCAGAAGAATGGAATGAAGAAGCGCAACTCATGGCACAATCGTGTCATGACTTTTTAGAACAAGAAATTTTTCCAAACCTTGATCGTATTGATGCGCAAGAGCCGGGCTTGATGGAAAGTATTCTCGACAAGGCCGCCGAACTTGGCTTATTGGGAATTTCTGCGCCCGAACAATATGGTGGCTTTGGAAAAGATTTCAAAACAGCAACGCTGACAACAGAAATTTTAGGTGCGGGGCATTCGTTTGCGGTTGCCATCTCGGCACATACGGGAATCGGAACCTTGCCGATCTTGTATTATGGCAACGAAGCTCAAAAAACAAAATACATTCCCAATCTGATCAGCGGAAAAACAAAAGCAAGTTATTGTTTGACAGAACCAGGTTCAGGTTCAGATGCAAACTCTGGTAAGACACGCGCTAAACTAGCTGCCGACGGAAAGCATTACATCATTGATGGACAAAAGATGTGGATTACGAATGGTGGCTTTGCAGAAATTTTCATTGTATTTGCAAAGATTGATGACGATGAAAACCTGAGTGCATTTATTGTCGAGAAATCGTTTGGTGGCATTACACTGAATCCCGAAGAACATAAACTCGGTATCAAAGGAAGTTCTACACGTCAGGTATTTTTCAATGGCTGTCAAGTTCCGGTAGAAAATTTATTGTCGGAGCGCGGCAATGGATTTAAAATTGCCGTCAATATTTTAAATATCGGTCGTATCAAATTGGCTGCTGCTGCTATTGGCGCGAGTAAACGCATCACCACAACGGCTGCAAAATATGCCTTAGAGCGCGAACAATTTGGTCGTCCCATTGCGAAGTATGGAGCTATTCGCCATAAAATTGGCGATATGGCTGCACGTATTTATGCCAGCGAATCGGCTTTGTACCGCGCCTGCCAGAACATTGACGATGCCATCAAAACGCTTGAGGAATCGGGCATGGATCAGGCCAAAGCAAAACTGAAAGGTGTAGAACAATTTGCGGCAGAAGCGGCTATTTTAAAAGTGCACGGTTCTGAGGTGTTGGATTTTGTGGTGGATGAAGGCTTGCAGATTTATGGCGGCATGGGC
>JAAFIA010000008.1:39689-90736 GCA_013298545.1 Bacteroidota bacterium
CGATGGAACGCGCTTACCGCGATGCGCGCATCAACCGTATTTTTGAAGGCACGAATGAAATCAACCGCTTGCTCACTGTTGACATGCTGCTGAAACGCGCCATGAAAGGCGAATTGGATTTGATGGGACCCGCACAAAAAGTTGCAGGAGAACTCATGTCGATTCCTGATTTTGGAACGCCGGACGATAGTTTGTTTGCTGCCGAAAAAAGACAACTTGCTAATTTCAAAAAAGCAATTCTGATGGTTGCGGGTGCTGCGGTTCAAAAGTTGATGATGCAATTGGCGAAGGAGCAAGAAATTTTGATGAATGCGGCAGATATGTTGATTGAACTTTACACCGCAGAGTCGATGATGTTGCGCGTAGAAAAACTGGTTTCGCAACGTGGCGAAGCGGCTTGCGCAATTCACCTCGATATGATGCGTTGCACGTTTTGGGATGCAGCAGATAAAATTCGCAAAGCGGGACAAGATGCACTGGTAAGTTTTGCCGATGGCGACGAGCTGCGCATGATGCTCATGGGCATGCGTCGCTTCACCAAAGTTGATCCGATGAATGTAAAAGAAGCGCGCCGACGTGTTGCCGCGAAAATTTTGGAAGAGGGGAAATATTGTTTTTAAAAAATTTAAGCAGTTAGCACAAATGTTCTACTTGTGCTAACTGCTTAATATAAATAGTGTCGCGTTTTTCTAAATCACATACACATCCATCCGAAACGCTGCCGAAAACCAAACGGGCAGGCCCATCGAACAGGAATAATTCTCGTGTGCTTGATTTTTAGGCGATCGCTTTTTTATTTCTGGTGTTTCGTTTAAAAAAGCGGTTCGGTTGGTGTAGCCAAAATGATTGATGCGTACCCATTTTGAATCTTCTTTTTGAAAAAACGCATAACCAATTTCATTCATCACTTTTCCGGCTGACATGCGTTTGCGAACATCAATGACGATGGCAATATTTTTTCCGTTTGGTTTTCCAACGTCGATGGTATCGGTACGATCGGTGATTTCAAGAAAAAACGACTTCGGTGTTTTAAAACGAATCGAATCGCCGTTGAGCATGAGTTTATCAATGGTGAGGTGAACCAAATACCCTTTGGCCTGAGCAAAACTGCTGAGGCATAAAAAAAGCAAGAACAGTAAACGATTTCGCATGGTCAAATGTAGTTTTTTAGAACGGTGTTTATACCACATAATTCGGGCCAGTTTATAAAATGCGTGAATCTGATGTTGCTTTTATCAAAAAGTTAGCTCTTTTTGGATTAGAATATAAATTTAAAGCGTAATAAATTTTGCTTTATCGGTATTTATTCTATGTTTGCATAAACAAAAACCACCTACACATGAAAAATCTCTTTTTTCTTCCTCTAGCTGTTTGCCTAGTAGCAAGTTGTTCAAAAGAACAAGCCTTGCCAGAAAAAACGTCTTGCACACCTGATGCAACTGCACATGCGCGTCTTTTTCAAGACTTTAATTATGTCTTATCGGTAGATGCCGAAGGCAATTATTCTTGCCCAACACCGAAAGTAGATTGTACCAAAATTTCTCCCAATCCAACGCTCGTCTTTTCGATTGATGTGGCTATTGCGAATGGAACGGTACAAAACTTTTTCAATCAAGACGATTGGGCTGTCAACTTTCCCTATTTGAAAGAAATGCCTACGGTTGTTGCGGGCTTGCAAAACGGCAATTACACCATGCTTCGCAAAACTAATACAGACGACAACAATATCTTTTACATTGTTGTTGCTGCGGCTGACAACGCACAAACAATTTTTACCACCATGGTTGACGCTTCGTTGTAAATGAAGCTACTTCTTTCTCTTATTTTTTGTTGCGCATTTTTTTTCTTTTCCTGTTCTGATACACCAGCAACAAAACTGGTGAAAAAAGAACGCATTAAACTGGAACTTCCGTTTCATGCAGAAGTAAAAAACTGGAGCACTTGCAACAAGCAAACATCGGAATGGATTACCTGCTACCGTTCTGACACTGCGGCGATTTTATTTTACGCTTTAACAGGCGGAAAACCTATATTTCAAATTAAGCTACAAAAAAAAGATAGCGCGGCATCCGATCTTCGTGTTGGTGGTTATCTTGCACATTCGCCCGATTCTATTTTTATTTTGTTGGCCGAAGAACGTACTATTTTGCTGTTCAATCAAAAAGGTGAAATTACAAACACCTATCAAGTCAATATTCCGTTGCAAGGCGGCGTAACAAATTATTGTTTTGTAAGCACTTCGGCATCGCCAATGCTTTGTGATGGTAAAAATTTGTATGTAACAGCAACGCGTCTCGATATTACGGTGCGCGATAAAATTTCGCGCCAAAACTATTTCACGCTATTTCCCGAAGTGCAAATTCCACTTGATGGAAGCTTGCCAAAATCGTTAGCTGGAAACTGGCCACAATGTTACCTCAACGGCGATTCGTACCGCGATTTTTTTCCGCAGCGTTGTCTGTTTAAGAACCAACTTGTTTACGGTTACTCAGCTACCGATAGCCTGTATTGTTCCGCTTCGCTTGCGCTTGAAAAAAAACCATTTGATTTGTTGGGGAAACAGGTTTCGCCATACCCCGACGATAGCATCGGCAATTTCAGTTTTCTAGAATGCTACGATGTAACACAATCGCGTTACCTCAGTTTCTTACATGATTCCTATCGTGGTTATTATTACCGAATTTTTCAACAGGGTATAGTATATGAGCAGGAAAATGGCATGACCGTAAATGAATGGCTCGATAAGCCTTGGCGGTTGCTTGTTATGAATGAAACAGGAGATGCCGTCCATGCACTAGATTTTGATCCGAAAATGTATTTCCCAATGGTACTCGTTTCTAAGGGTGGTATTTGGGTGCGCGACCGGAAAAAGGAAAACGGAATAGTGTATTGGGATTTGTATGTTTTTCAAGCACCCTAAACCATGCGTCATTCTATATGCTTCTTTTTTTTAGCCCTTGCGTTTTCTTGTCAGGAGAACAAGAAGCATGTTGCGGATAAACAAACAACGATTTTCAATTACTATTTGCATCAGGCGTTTAATGATAGTATTGCCACAAAGCCTTGCTTGTATGTACTCGTCCCGCAAAACAGTTGCAAAGGATGTATTCAAATGCAATTGCGAAAAATCAGATCGGCTATTGCTCCTTATGGTTCGATTTCGTGTTTAGGCATTGTTGCACCCAAAACCGTTTCGCTTGCGTCGATGGATAGTATTTGTCCATCAAAAACCGACACATTGGGGTTGTTGGATCGGATCAATCTTCCCATTTCGGGCATTACGCTTGTACATACCGAAAACCGTCGTGTTGCACATATTGTTGCTGTAAAATAAATTAGCCATATTCTTCTCCGATAAGCATAAGCAAACCGTACCTTTGCACATGCCAATTACCGAACAACAAGTCATCGACGCACTTCGTTATGTCGATGATCCCGATCTCAAAAAAGACCTTGTTACGCTCAACATGATTCGCGATATTGCGATTGATGGTTGGAACGTTTCCTTTACCGTTGTCCTCACAACACCTGCTTGCCCCATGAAAGATATGATTCAGCGGGCATGCGAAAATGCAATCAAATACTACGTCGATCAACAAGCGATTCCGAAAGTACACATGACGGCCAATGTTACGTCGCAACGTTCCGGCCCAATTTTGCCGGGTGTGAAGAATATTGTTGCGGTTGCTTCTGGAAAAGGCGGTGTTGGAAAAAGTACGGTTGCTGCAAATCTGGCCTGTGCGCTGGCTATGCAAGGGGCCAAAGTGGGTTTGCTCGATGCCGATATTTATGGCCCTTCGGCACCCATTATGTTTGGCATCATGGACGAAAAACCGGAGGTGAGCAATCAAAACGGACAGCCACAATTTTTGCCAATTGAGAGCTATGGCGTAAAAGTGCTTTCGATTGGTTTTTTTGCTGAAGCATCCAAAGCGCTAGCGTGGCGTGGACCAATGGCTTCGCGCGCCCTCAACCAATTGATTACCGAGGCCAATTGGGGTGAATTGGATTATTTAATTATTGATTTGCCTCCGGGAACAGGCGATATTCACCTTTCGTTGGTAGCCACGGTTCCGCTTACGGGTGCCGTCATTGTCAGCACCCCCCAAAACGTTGCGCTGGCCGATGTGCAGAAGGGTGTTTCGATGTTTGAATTGCCTACGGTGAATGTTCCGGTTCTTGGTTTAATCGAGAATATGGCTTGGTTTACGCCAGCCGAATTGCCCGAAAACAAATACTATATTTTTGGTCGCGATGGCGCTACACACTTGGCCGAACGGCTCGGCATTCCTTTGTTGGCGCAGATTCCGCTCGTTCAAAGCATCTGCGAAGCCGGCGATATTGGTCGGCCAGCGGTCTTGCAAGCAACAACGCCACAAGCATTGGCTTTTCTCGAATTGGCCAAAAATGTAGCCCAACAAGTAGCCATTACCAATGCCCAAAAACAAGCCGTGGCTGTCAGTCAATAAAACCGTACCTTTGCACCAGATTTTAAACGTCATGAATGCACACCAATCGCCTGAATTAATTGCCCGCGTCGAAGATGCTTTGCAACAACTTCGTCCATTTCTTGAAGCCGATGGCGGAAATGTCAGTCTGGTCGAAATCACCGAAGATTTTCGCGTAAAGCTCGAATTGCTTGGTGCTTGTAAATCGTGCTCCATGAGCATGATGACGTTGAAAGCGGGCATCGAAGAATCGGTGAAACGCGCTGCGCCGGAGATCAAATCGGTAGAAGCCATTAATTTACAGCCCGCACTCGAACATTAATTATCCGGCAGCAACGTGTTTAATTTTGTTAAAGCAAAACCAAAACAGGCCTTTCAACCGTTTCCCCTTCGAAATTTAATCATTTCAGAAGCGGAACAAAACATAATCATCACATTTTTCTGATGAAAGGTTTTTCCGATGAAGGAAAAACCTTTTTTCGTTTGTTAATGAACACAATGAATACTTCTTTCGAAAGTCGCAAGCATGTTGTCATTTTATTTGCCGGAGATTCTGGCGATGGCATTCAATTGACAGGAACGCAGTTTACGGCTGTATCAGCCTTGCATGGCAACGACATCAGTACTTTTCCCAATTTCCCTGCGGAGATTCGGGCCCCACAAGGAACACTTGCAGGTGTTTCGGGTTTTCAATTGCATTTTGGTAGTGTAGAAATTCATACGCCCGGCGATGCTGCCGATGTGCTTGTGGTGATGAATGCCGCAGCACTCAAAGCCAATTTGAAGCAACTCAAACAAGGTGGAACCATCATCGCCAATACCGATGGTTTTGATCCGAAAAATTTAAAACTAGCCAAATTTCCTGATGGTGTAAATCCTTTGCGCGATGGTTCGCTCGCTGGATTCCGATTGCTCGAAGTGGATGTAACAAAGGTTACACGCAACGCACTTGCGGGATCGGGGCTTGGCACCAAAGAAACCGATCGTTCTAAGAACATGTTTGTCTTGGGATTGATTTGTTGGATGTACAATCGTCCGCTCGAAAAAATTATTGAGTTTTTGAAAGAGCAGTTTCGCAAACGTCCTGAATTGATTGAGGCGAATGAAAAAGTATTGCGGGCAGGCTACGCGTATGGCGATACAACCGAAACGCCGATGACGCGTTTTGAGGTGGCGGCTGCGAAATTGAAATCGGGTACATACCGCAGCATCATGGGCAATCAGGCTACCGCTTATGGATTGATTGCAGCAGCGAAACAATCGGGCTTGTCGTTGTTTTACGGAACTTATCCGATAACACCGGCCTCGGATATTTTGCATGAATTATCGAAGCATAAAAATTTTGGCATCAAAACATTTCAAGCAGAAGACGAGATTGCGGCGGTAACGGCGGCTATTGGTGCTTCGTTTGGTGGCAGTTTGGGCGTAACAGCATCGTCTGGCCCAGGCATTGCTTTAAAAGCCGAGGCCATTGGTTTGGCTACAATGATGGAATTGCCTTTGGTGATTTGCAACGTACAGCGTGGTGGGCCAAGTACGGGTCTTCCGACAAAAACAGAGCAGGCAGATTTATTGCAAGCTTTGTATGGCCGCAATGGCGAGTGTCCTGTTCCTGTTGTAGCGGCTTGTTCGCCTAGCGATTGTTTTGAAACGGTTTTTGAGGCGACGCGCATTGCGGTAGAGCATTTAACGCCTGTCTTTTTTCTGAGCGATGGGTACATTGCGAATGGTGCAGAGCCTTGGGCATTTCCGCAGACCGCAGATTTGCCAAAAATTCAAGTGCAATTTGCAACGAATACATTGGCGCAGGGCGAAAAGTTTTTGCCTTACAAGCGCAACGAAAAATTAGCGCGCGCGTGGGCCATTCCGGGAACAGCGGGATTGGAACATCGGATTGGTGGCATTGAAAAAGAGCATGAGACGGGCAATATTTCTTACGATCCAGACAACCATGAGTTTATGGTGAAGTTGCGCGCGGCGCGGGTGGCAAAAATTGCGGAGTATATTCCTGAACAAAAATTGGATAGTGGGCCGGATGCAGGAAAAGTGCTGGTTGTGGGTTGGGGTTCTACCTACGGTGCAATTAAAACAGCCCTGATTGAATTGCGTGAAATGGGTTTGGATGCCTCGCATGCACACATTCGCTATTTGAATCCTTTTCCGAAAAATTTGGGCGATTTGCTGAAAAAATTTGATCGTGTTCTTGTTCCTGAAATGAACAACGGACAACTCGTAAAAATCCTTCGCGATCAGTTTTTGATTGATGCGATTGCGATGAATAAAATCAAAGGGATTCCGTTTACGGCAACTGAATTGAAAAATCGGATTGCTGAACTTTTAAAATAAAACTTTTTTCGTCGATAAGCACGACGCATGTTTACCATGTCAACAACACTCGAAACTCCGAAATTAACCGCAAAAGATTTTGTAACCGACCAAGAAGTGCGTTGGTGTCCGGGCTGCGGCGATTATTCGATTCTGAAACAGGTGCAAAGTGTAATGCCTGAATTGGGTCTCAAGCGCGAAGAAATTGTTTTTGTTTCGGGCATTGGTTGCTCGTCGCGTTTTCCGTATTACATGGAAACGTATGGTATGCACAGCATTCATGGTCGTGCTACGGCGATTGCCACAGGATTGAAATCGGCGCGTCCTGATTTGAGTGTTTGGATCATTACAGGCGATGGCGATTCGCTTTCGATTGGTGGCAATCATTTGATTCACCTCTTGCGACGCAATCCCGATGTAAATGTATTGTTGTTTAACAACGAGATTTATGGGCTGACGAAAGGGCAATACTCACCTACTTCGCCGGAAGGAAAAATCACCAAATCGTCGCCAATGGGTGTGATTGATCATCCGTTCAATCCGTTGGCTTTGTGTTTGGGTGCTTCGGGCACATTCATTGCGCGTTCGATGGATCGCGATCCGGTTCATTTGCGCACCATGTTGATGCGCGCGAACCAACATAAGGGAACTTCGTTGCTGGAGATTTATCAGAACTGCAATGTGTTTAATGATGGTGCGTTTGAAATTTTCACCGAAAAATCGTCGAAGAAAACCGAAACCTTGATGCTTGAACAGGGCAAGCCGTTGGTCTTTGGCGAACATGCCGATAAAGGAATTAAGCTGGATGGATTTACACCGCGTATCGTCAATTTGGCTGATGTTTCGGTAAACGATTTATGGATTCACGACGAGCGCGATTTGGGTAAGGCAACGTTGTTGGTGCGTTTCTTTGATGATCCATCGGCAGCGAATCATTTGCCGCGTCCGTTTGGTATTTTCTACGAAGAAGATCGCGCGTGTTACGATGATCAGATCAATGCGCAGGTGGAACAGGCGGTTGCGGAGAAGGGTGTTGGCGATTTGGATGGGTTGTTGCGTGGGAAAAATACTTGGGCGATTGGGTGAGGGTTTTTTGGGGGGCGATTCGATACACTTTTTTTGGAAAATTTGTTTGTAAATTGTTGCGCTGTTAGATGAGTCGGTGAAATGCTGTTAGCACTACACCAACCATTTAAATAATAGCAAAAAATGATCAGTAATCAACTTAGCGATATAAATATTATTATTAAATGAAGATGAATTATTACGATAGAATTCGAGCATTAACAAAAAGTGTCCCTGTGGAATTAGTGGACTTTACAAAATCAAGAGACCAAGCAAGAACACCAACACAAGCATCTTCCAATTTCATCACAAACAAAGAGCAAGGCGATTGGGCTGAAAATCTTATTACGAGAGCAATTAATGAAACTTCTAACAACTTTGTAGCCGTAAAATATGGCAAATCTGATGATTTAGTAGCTGGCGAAGACGGTTTTGATGCTTTTTACCAAGAATTTCAAACCGAACTTGACAAAATAGGCAAACGACCAGATTTACTTATTTTTAATAAAGTTGATTTTGACACAAATCTAGGCTTCGATATTAGTCAAATTCCACATGATCAAATAACTAATTATGTAAAAAAAGCAGTAGCGGGTATTGAAGTACGATCGAGTGCATTCTTAATTGACAGGTACGAAGATGCAATGCAAGTAAGAACTGAAAAGTTTACACAAATTGCATTACAGACAAAAGAAAAAATTCTTGCCGAATTTCTAGACGTTTTGCAACATCCTAATAGGCAAAATTATATTGAAATATTAAATGGCATAACGGCTAAGACTTTAAATGTAACAGATTTTAGAACGCCAAGTTGGAGTTCTTCTGAAAGACTAATTCTAGTAAAAGAACTTTTTGGACAGTTAAAGACGGCGATAAAAGAAATTCAAAAAAGGGATTATCTGTCAATTACACCGAAAGTTGAAGATATAAAAGTTGTTTACAAATGGATTGAAACTTTCAATGTTCCTCATTTTTATTTTCAAGTATTCTTTGATAAAGTTTATGGTATTTCATTTGAACAGATTCTAAAAATCATATCTGACCCAGACAATGATGGCGTATTATTTTCAGTAGAGACTGACAATAAAAACCAAAACAAAACAACTATAAAAATCAACTCAAAATCAGGAGTGTCAATTGCTTCAAGAGTCGATGAGCCTTTACACGAAAGCGTAAGAAAGGAAATGGGCAGGGGAAGACTACTATTTTATGTAACTTTCAAAGGTGGCTGTGCGTATCTGGATATAGAGAATTTACAAACTATTCTAGAAGTTAAAAACAACGATTTCTAATGATAGCTACTAAACAACTTTCATTTGACAATTCGCTTGAAAATGATTATTCGAAATCAATTTCATTAGAACATCGGAAAAATTATGCTCAATTTTTCACACCTTTTCCTATTGCTGATTTAATGGCAAAATGGATTTTAGGTAATGAAAATCTTAATTCTGTTTTAGAACCTGCATTTGGGCTTGGTGTATTTTCAAGAGCTATTTTGAAGCACAAAGAAGATATTCAGATTAAAGGCTTTGAAATTGATTCCAACATTTATAAAAAGGCAAAGCTGCATTTTGAAGATACTGAAAATGTAAATCTTCTTTTGCAAGATTACATGTACAATGATTGGGAAAATAAATATGATGGAATTATTTGTAATCCCCCCTATTTTAAATTCCATGATTACGACAATAAAAATATTCTAAAAGAAATTGAAGCTAATATCAAATTTAAGCTGAATGGTTTTGCAAACCTCTACACTTTATTTTTATTAAAATCAATTCATCAATTAAAACCCAACGGTCGTTGTGCATATATTATTCCTTCAGAATTTCTAAACTCTGACTACGGAAAGTTGGTGAAAACATATTTGATAAAAAGCAAAGTACTGAGGCATATCATTGTATTTGATTTTGAAGAAAATGTCTTTGACGATGTGCTAACTACTGCATCCATAATATTTTGTGCGAATGACGATCAATTAGACAGAGTTCAATTTAGCAATATCCAATCCATACAAGATTTGAATAAAATAGAAAAACTAGTTACGGATTACCCTCATCTTTCAGACGTGGGGCAGTCCTTCCGTTTTTCAGAACTGAACCCTGAAATCAAATGGAAATCATATTACCAAAAACAAAATAGCATCAAGTTTAAAAACATTGTGCCTTTTTCAACATACGCAAAAGTAGTCCGTGGAATTGCGACAGGATCGAATGCGTATTTTATTTTTAATATTTCAAAAGCCAAAGAGTATGGTATCGAAGAACAATATTTATTGCCTTGCATTTGTAGTGCAAAAGATGCTAAAACGGCCTTCTTTACAGCATCTGATTTTGAAGAGTTAAAGAAAAATGATAAAAATATTTTTCTTTTTAATGCTCAAAAAGCGATAAGTAAAAATATTTTGTCCTATATAAAAAAAGGTGAAAAAGAAGAAATAAATAAACGATTCCTTACAGCAAGTAGAACACCTTGGTATTCTATAGAAAACAGAAGGCCTGCACCAATTTGGGTTTCTGTTTTTAATCGAGCAGGTTTGCGTTTTATTAGAAATGAGGCAAGTATTTCTAATTTAACATCATATCATTGTATTTATCTCAAACACACAAACCTGTTTTCGGAAGTTAGTACTGATTTACTTTTTGCTTATCTCTTGACGGATACAGCCAAAAAAATTTTTGACGATAATAGTCGACAATATGGTAACGGGTTACAAAAATTTGAACCTAACGACCTAAACAAAGGAATGATGCTTGACATAGGATTACTTGACAATCAGACCAAAAACAAGATTTTAGATTTATATAATAAGTACAGAATTGTAACGCTTAACAATCAATGTGGAGACAAAATAATTAACAAAATTGACAAAATATTGACTGACAAGTACAGCGAAAAATGCCCCAACTAGCATTAATTGGACAAAATGATACAACCGCAAATGCTACATTGACATGATTGTGAGCTATTTGGTGTAACAGAACAAAGGTGTTTCATTAGATTTGAGGATTAGTAATTTTCAATAACTTAATCTATCACACCAAACTTGGTAGTATTCCAAACAAAAAATATGGAATCCCACCCTATCTTGCGTCTTCATTCACAGAATACAACGTATGCGGTTTTTCCCTTGGAAACGTAAAAGTTCGCTTAGCGACGATGAATTGTTACTTGCGTATCGCAACACAGGTGATAAGGCGTTGGTGGGCGAATTATACACGCGTTACGCACATTTGATTTATGGTCATTGCCTGAATTATTTTGGCGATCGGGAATTGGCGCGTGATGCGGTGTTGCAGGTTTTCGAGAAATTATTTGAGACTTTGCTCAAGCAAACGCCTGATAATTTCAAAGTTTGGATCAGTTTTGTGGCACGAAATCATTGCATTTCGGAATTGCGTAAACGGAAAACGGCTGACGGCAAACAGGATTTGTATGTGCGCGACGAAACAGAACTAAGTGTTGTTCCGAATGATGACGAGCAAAATCCGAAAGAGGCGCAATTGCAAAAACTGGAATCGGCGGTGGAAGAATTGGGCGATGAGCAGCGACGTTGTATTGAATTGTTTTATCTGCAAGAAAAATCGTACCGCGAAATTGTGGCGATAACGGGTTTTTCGGAAAAGCAGGTGAAGAGTTATTTGCAAAACGGAAAACGAAATTTAAAACGCATACTGACACAATCGGCATGATTACATCTCCACAAACGCCAGTCGTTGACGCTTGTTTGACTGAAACTGCGTTCAAACAATACGTTGAAGGGAAACTTTCTTCAGCGGAGCAGCGTGGCATTGAATTGCATTTGAACGAGTGTAGCTTGTGTGCTTCGGCCATGAGTGGTTTCTTGGCATCGCCGGAAGCCTTAAATGATGTTTCGTCCATTCGTGCAGAACTTGCACAGCGTAGCGGCATGTCTAGCTTTTCGACGGCATCGAAAGTGATTATGGGAACGGCGTTTCTTGCGGTGGCGGCACTTGTTGCGATCTTGGCGTGGCCTAGAACGGAAGTAGAAAAAGAGCAGCCGTTTGTTGGTCCTGAAATAAATACTATTCTTCCAAATCAAACGGCAGAAAATACTGCTGCTCCAGCGCGCGACGAGCATTTTATAAATCCGCAAGCACCAGCACCGCGCCCGAAACCCGCGACGGATGCGTCAGTAGAGGATTCGGCAGAAACGCAATTGCCGGAATGGGTACAGCCGATGGATGCGAAACCTCCGCAGCCGCTCTTGCCGGAAGAAGTGCAGCCGGGGAAACCACAACCGGAGTACAATGCAGCCTTTGTTTACATCTTGGATTTAAAAGTTACGGGGTTTGACACGTATTACCGCAAAAATATTGTGGTGGACGATTTACCCTTGCGTGGTGTTCCAGCCCAATTTGGGAATGAAGAGGAAATTGAAAAGGCCGATGATGAAACCAAGCGAAGTATTCCGGCAGATCGGGTTTTGCGCGAGGCCTTGCAAAGTTTTAATGAGGGGCGTTATGGCCGTTGCATTTCGAAATGCGATTTGTTACTGAAGTCGAATGCGCAGGATGTGAATGCGTTGTTTTATACAGGCGTGAGTTATGTGCGGCTGGAAATGCCAGAAAAAGCCATTCCGTATTTAGATCGGGTGTTGGCGGAAACGAATAATGTGTTTCATGAGGAAGCCTTGTGGTACAAAGCACTTGCGCTCAACAATGCTGGAGATCGCGAAGGAAGTATGAAGTTATTTAAACAGATTGCTGCACAGCCAGGATATTATCAGGCGAAGGCGAAGGAAAAATTAAAATAGGTAGCGGTTGAATACGATTCACTCCACAAATTCATTTGCAGAAAAAATCACTAGTTTTTTGCTGCGTGCGTGGTTTTTCTCTGTGCTATTTTCTATTGCTGTTATTGTGCCTTTCTATTTGTCGGCTGATGGACTTGAGCGAAAACAGGGGTTTATTATTCTTTTCTTTATTGGTGTTGGTGCTTGTCTTATAAGTTTCACGTTATCGCTTTTTGCGTTACTCAACACATTCGCTACAATTCGAAATTCTTTGTTATTGAGCATTTGCTCATGGATACTGCTGCCTTTTGCTTTTTTTATTTTTTGCTTATCTAATTATTTTTCAGAAAACGATTTTTTTGATATGCTTGAGATGTTCTTATTTTGTGGACCGTCGTTCTATTCCCTCGTTATTTTACTTTACCAATTTTATCGTTTTAGAAAATTGCTTTAGATCATCTCTTTTTATTATAAAATAAATTTCTTCAAACGTTTTTATTGCTTCATATTTGTAGCAACATCAACCTGATTGCTACAACTATGACAAAAGAAATCTGGATCAATCTTCCGGCAAAAGATGTTGCAAAATCGGTTGCTTTTTTTGCGGCGATCGGCTTTACAAACAACACCAACTACCCAGCAACGGCACATTCAGCAAGTTTGTTTGTGGGCGAGAAGAAAGTTGTGCTGATGCTTTTTCAGGAAGATGTTTTCAAAACACTTACAGGCACAGCGCTTGCAGATACGCAGACGAGTGCGTCGGTTTTGTTTTCATTTGATGCGGCAAGTCGCGCAGAAGTAGATGAACTCGCTCAAAAGGTAATTGCGGCGGGCGGAACATTGTTTGCTCAAGCAGCCGAGGTTCAAGGATGGATGTATGGTTTTGGTTTTTGTGATTTGGATGGCCATCGTTGGAATGTCTTGTACATGGATCTAGACAAAAAGCCGAAAGGTTAACGCAAGAAATAAAATAACATATACTTTTTAAAACATCCTTTCACTCACTCATGAAACAGCTTTCATTTTCAATTGACATTCAGGCTATGCGCGAAAAAATTTGGTCGGTTCTTTGGAACGATGCAACTTATCGTATTTGGACAACGACTTTCCATACGGGATCGTATGCCGTAAGTGACTGGAATGAGGGAAGCAAGATTCATTTTCTCTCTCCAGATGGTAGCGGTATGTTTGCTCGTATTCAAAAGAAAACCGATCACGAACACATTGCGTTTCAATACCTCGGAATTATTCAAAATTTTGCGGAGGTTGTAAACGATGCCGAAAGTGAAGCGTGGGCAGAGGGTTCTGAAAAATACACCTTGTCTGAAATTCCGAATGGAACACGGTTGACAGCGGAATTGAATGGTGCAGATGAATACGTCGATTTTTTCAATACGAATTTTCCGAAGGCATTAAACACGATTAAGGAACTTGCCGAAAAACCGTTTATTACGATTGAAGCAACGGTAGCCAGTTCGTTGGAAAATGTGTGGAAGCATTGGAATACTCCGGAATCGATTATGGCTTGGTGCCATGCTTCTGACGATTGGCATGCTCCGGCAGCAACGGTGGATTTGCAAGCGGGTGGAAAATTCAGCACCACCATGGCGGCCAAAGATGGTAGTTTTAGTTTCGATTTTGAGGGAACTTATGACATCGTGGTTCCAAATCGTCGCATTGATTATACGATGGGTGATGGACGCAAAGCGTTTATTTATTTTGTGGAAGAAAATGGTACAACCAAAGTGGTTGAAACGTTTGAAGCGGAAACGCAAAACCCCATTGAGATGCAGCAAGGTGGCTGGCAGATGATTCTCAATAATTTTAAAACATTTGCTGAGAAAAATTAAAGAATATGACCATTGGACAAGAATTGTTGCAGGAATTAATGATAGAATCGGCTGTAACTCGACGTTATTTAGAGTGTATTCCTTTTGATCAACTTCACTTCAAACCCAATGAAAAATCTGAAACGTTGGGTAGGTTAGCTATTCATACTGCAGAAATTATTGCATGGTGGTCTTCCGTAGTTCATTCTGACAAGCTTGATTTTATTGATTTTGAACCTAAAGACATCCAGACAAGAGAGGAACTTCTTGCCTATTTTGATGATTTATTAGCTGCTGCTAAAGTTTCATTAATGTCAGCTCAGGACAATGTATTTGAACAAGAATGGTCGATGATGTATGGTGAAGATGTATTGATGAAATTGCCAAAGAAACAAATTGCTCGTATTTTCTGTATGAATCATTTCATTCATCATCGTGCACAATTGGGTGTATATCTTCGTTTTCTATCTATCCCGATACCAGCGACGTATGGTCCATCGGCAGACGACGATCATGTTATTTTAAGCCATCCTTTTCAATCGTTTTAATCGGATGAAATCGGCCTCACCCATCAACAACATTGACGCATATCTTGCGCCATTACCCCTCGAAGTGCGCGAGGCACTTGAACGTTTGCGTGGAATTATCTTGCAAGTAGTTCCTGACGCAGAAGAAACAATCAGCTATCAAATTCCGACATTCAAATGGCATGGCAGTCTAGTTGGTTTTGCGGCATTCAAAAATCATTGTAGTTTTTTTGTGATGAATGCACAGATGCTAAACGATTTTAAAAAAGAGCTTGTCGGATATAAATATGCCGCCAGTACGATTCATTTCACACCTGAAAAACCGTTGCCTGTTGCTTTATTAAAGAAGTTGATCAAGTTTCGCATGAAAGAAAATAAGGCGAGAGTAGCAGCGAATACAAATGGCAAAAAGTAATCGCAAGTATAATTTTTACGGAGTTGATTAAAAAACATTTAGCTTTGTATTCAGAATAATGAATACGTCAAGCCCATCATTTATCCAACGATCAATCAGCATATTCTTGTTGGTTGTCTTCTTCGTGTTTCTAACACCGGGCGAAGCGATTCACAATTTATACGATCACCACGATACCGATCACGCTAAAAAAGCGACGGGTGTTTCGCTTGATGAGGTACATACGCATTGTACGTTTTTACAATTTGAGGCGCAGGTTTTTGATGTTGTTGGTTTAACACATACCCCTGAATCGCGGTGTGTTCTTTTGGCAGAATTTACGATTCCTGCCCTTGTACATTATACCATTCCTGCGGTTGCGGCAGATAGTCGTGGCCCACCTGTTTGCTGAAAAGATTTATTTAGCCAGTCTCATCTGGGCTAATTTTCTCTTCTTTTTAGCAATTCCTTTATCATGTCCTATTCAACGGTCAAGTACAAGTACTTGCTGTTATTGGTTGGTATATTTATTATGCTGGCTAGTGATGCAAACTTGCTACACGCCCAAAATCAAGATTCGTGCAAATTGGTTGTACAAGGTTTTGTTCGCGATTCAACGTCGAACGAAGCATTGGGCTATGCACACATTCACGTTTCCGAAGCGCCAGAGAAAAGTGTGGATTCTGACGAACAGGGACGTTATGTATTGCGTGGCCTTTGCCCCAACAAAACCTATACGTTAATTTGTTACCACGTGAGTTGCGAACGCGTAACACTTGTTATTCGTCCAACAACAAATCAAATGCTCTCTATTTTATTGCCGCATGATGCGCATGTAACATCGGGTGTAGTGATTACAGAAAAAGCGGGTCAGGCTCCTTCGTCGCAAGCGCGTTCGGAATTGAGCGGGCGGGCGTTGTCGTATGTGCGTGGGCAATCGCTTGGGCAGGCGATGGTTGGCCTTTCGGGTGTTTCTGTTTTGCAAACGGGCGCTGGAATTGCCAAGCCTGTCATTCACGGTATGCACAGCAATCGGGTATTGATTCTCAACAATGGCATTCGTCAAGAAGGTCAACAATGGGGATCTGAACATGCGCCGGAAATTGATCCATTTATTGCTTCGAAAATTACTGTGATTAAAGGAGCGAATACGGTTCGTTACGGAAGCGATGCGATTGCGGGTGTTATTTTGGTTGAGCCATCAAACCTGCGCGATTCGGTTGGCTTTGGTGGCGAGTTGCACGTGGTTGGACAAAGCAATAACCGACAAGGTGTGATCTCTGGTTCGTTTGATCAAAACTTGCGACGTTTACCGGCGTTGCGTTGGCGTTTGCAAGGAACGGCATCAATGGCTGGAAATACGCGAACACCGAACTATTGGATGAAGAATACGGGAGTGAAAGAATATAATTTTTCTTTTGCTGCTGCATGGACGAAAGACCGTTGGGATGCTGATGTATTTTACAGCCAGTTTAATACCGATTTGGGTATTTTCTCTGGCGCACACATTGGTAACTTAACTGATTTGGAACGTGCTTTCAACAGCCCTACTCCACTCGATTCGTCTGGATTTTCGTACACCATTGCTCGTCCGTACCAACATGTAACACATGAATTGGTGAAAACGCGTTTTCGGTTTTCGCTTTCCAACAATTGGATCATGCGTGCGACGTATGCGCGTCAGTACAATTTGCGTTATGAATATGACAAGCATCGTCCGTTGAGTGATTCGCTAGCGGGTTTGAACCGTCCAGAATTGCAGTATGAGATTACAACACATACAGGCGATTTGAATTTCGAGCACCAAATGATTCATCATTTTACGGGTTCGTATGGTGTTTCGTATATGCGCCAGGGCAATACTTATACGGGGCGTTATTTCATTCCGAATTACCGCAATTATGCTTTTGGCGTGTATGGGATTGAGCGTTGGGTGAAAGATAGTGTGATTACGATCGAAGCTGGAGTTCGGTATGATTATCGGCATTTGCAGGTTTTCAAATGGGAGAACCAAGTGATCATTTCGCCCGTTCACGAGTTTTCAAATTTATCGGGAACAGTTGGTGCTGTGTTTACGATTCGTCCTACTTGTATCTTGAGTTTGAATGCGGGTTCGGCATGGCGCGCGCCAGCGGTAAATGAGCTGTATAGCGAGGGTTTGCATCATGGTGCGGCTGCGGTTGAGTATGGTGATCGGAATTTGAAAACGGAGCGTTCGCTGAATCTGATTGCGAATTTGGATGTGCACAAACACGAAAAATTTAGTTTTGAATGGAGTGTCTATGCATATTTGATTCGTGATTTTATTTACCTGCGTCCGGTATTGCCGCCAACGTTGACCATTCGTGGTGCATTTCCTACATTTCGTTACAGCCAGGCAGATGCATTTTTGCGTGGTATGGATTTCAGTGGGCAGTTGAATGTGTGGAAAGGGTTGTTTTGCGATGCGCGTGTTACGCTCTTACGCGCGTGGAATTTGGAGGACAAAAAATGGTTGATTGGCATGCCTGCAGATCGCGGAACACTTGGTCTGCGTTATGCGTTTGAAGATTTCAAGCGTATAAAAGGATTGCAGTTTGGTACAAACGTAACGTACGTGAATAAGCAATTCCGTGCACCCATTAACGAAGACTTTGTGCCACCGCCATCTGCTTATACCTTATTGGGTTTGCAAGTTGGCAGTAGCCTTGATTTTGGCGGGTTTGCGATGGAATGGGACATTACAGCGAGTAATTTATTGAATGTACGTTATCGCGATTACATGAATCGGTTTCGGTATTACAGTGATGAGATGGGGCGCAATGTGCGGGTGCATGTGCGTATTCCCATAACACAAAAATCACCTGCAAATCATTCACATTAAAAAACAAAAAACATGAAAACTAATTTCAAATACTATATCTTTTTTGCCGCATCGTTGATTACGTTTTTGAGTGCTTGTAAAAAAGACGATGACCTTGTTGAAGTTCCTCCTCCGGTCAACGAATCGGAAGTTGTTACAACATTGCGGCTCATCATGACAGATTCTATTACGGGCAATCCTGCGGGAACATTCACCTTCCGCGATCCGGATGGCGATGGTGGTGCTGTGCCTGATATTACAGATACCATTGTATTGCAACCCAATACAACCTACTTGTGTTCCGTTGTGCTACTGAATGAAACGGTAAATCCAGCCGATTCAATTTCAAACGAAGTTGCGGAGGAAGCAAATGATCACATGTTCTTCTATCATTTTACAGGTGTAAATCTGACGCATGTATATGCCGATTTGGATACGAATGCGCCGCCCCTGCCCATTGGTTTGCAAAACCGTTTTCGGACAGGAGCTGCAAGTACCGGAACAACACAGGTTATCTTAAAACACCAGCCGGGCGTAAAAGATGGCTCTGAAACACCTGGCGATACCGATATTGATGTTTCTTTTTATACACGCATTCAATAAAAAAACACCTTATGAAAACAAAACTGATTTTATTCGTTATTGGTCTGGGCTTGTTTGCAGGTTGCAACAAAACGAAACAAGCGTCGAAGCGTCTTTCGGGCGAGACTTGGAAAGTAGTTGAATTGACGGTTGCTGGTGTAGCTCCGGCGGAACTTCCTACAACATTGGTCTTTCATGATTGTGATATTTATGCCGAATCCTGTAAAGGTGAGTGGAATCGTGATGCACATCATGCGCATTTTGTTTGGCAATTTCGCGATAAGGGGAAAACATTTGAATTGTCCAATCAGAGTAGCGCAGAAGATGCGCATGGCGGCGGACATGAAGCGGAAGAAAACATCGCACAGTGTGCTGAACTGAGTGGTGTGTACACAGTAAAAGAGCAAAGCAAAAAAGCGCTTTGGCTTGAAAGCATGAATACGATTGGTTATGCGGGGCAAAAAGTAGTTTTCAAATTAGAAAAGCAATAAGAGCTTCTTTTTCTTATTGCCTCACCGCAGCGACAAGCCCCATTTCGCTGCGGTTTTCTTTTTCCCAAACGTTTTCGTTACCTTTAATGCTTAGATCATTTTATTTCGGCTATGAAAACTATTTTTCTGAAATTATCTTTTGTGCTTTGCTTGGTAAGTGTTTTGTACACTGGCTGCGAGCGCGAGTTGGACATTGATTTGTCAGGAAGTGGTTATCCAAAAGAGGTTGGCAAATTGTTGCTGACGAAATGTGCGGTAAGTGGTTGTCATAACACAGCGAGTAAGGATGGTGCGGCAGGCTTGGATTTATCGTCGTGGGAAAATTTGATGGCTGGTGATCGGAATGGTGCGGTGTGTATTCCTTATGCAACAGATTATTCTACCTTGCTTTTGTTTACAAACACGTATGCTGATTTGGGTGTTTCGGTTGGCCCAACGATGCCTATTGGTAAACCGCCATTGACGCGTGAGGAGTATTTGCTTTTGCGCGATTGGGTGGCGAGTGGTGCGCCGAATGCGGCAGGAAAAGTGAAATTTGCCGACAATCCGAATCGTCCTAAATACTACATTACGAATCAAGGATGCGATGTGGTGGCGGTGTTTGATGCAGAAACGGGTCTGCAAATGCGTTATGTTCAAGTTGGTGCTGAGGCTACAATTGAATCGCCTCACAATGTTAAAGTATCGCCAGACGGGGAATACTGGTACGTTGCTTTTTCATCTGGGAAATATTTAGAGCGTTACAAAACATCGGATAATAGTTTTGCGGGGCGGATTCTACTCGGTGCAAATGAAGCACAGGCCTTGGGTAGTTGGAACACGATGGCAATCTCGCCGGATGGTACAACTGCTTTTGTTGTGGATTGGAATTTTAATGGTCGTACGGCGGTTATTGATTTAGCAAACATGAATTGGATGTTAACGTATTCGGGTTCTTCCTTGCTTGTTCAGCCGCATGGCTCGGCGGTTTCTTCCAACAACAATACGCTTTTGTTGACGTGCAATCTTGGAAATTACCTTTACAAAGTAGATGTTACCGATCCAACAAGTCCGTCGTTTGATAAAATCATAATTGATGGTTCTTCGTTTCCGTCGAATACAAGTGCTCAAAATGCGCATGAGGTAATTTTTACGCCTGATGGTTCTAAAGTTTTTGCAACGTGCCAAGGCACGAATGATGTGCGTGTATTGGATTGGCCTTCGGGAACGCTTTCGGCTACACTGCCTGTTGGGGTATATCCGCAGGAGGTGGCGATTTCTACAACACGTCCTTATTTATTTGTAACGTGTACAGAAGATACGGCCACTTATCCGGGTCGTCGTGGCTCGGTTTACATCATCAATTATGAAACGAATACGGTTTTAGGTTCTGTGAATACTGGATTTCAGCCGCATGGTGTGTGCGTTGACGAGGCGCGGGGGCTTGTGTTGGTGGCGCATCGGAACATTGACTCCGATGGCCCTGCTCCACATCACAGCACAAGTTGTAGTGGACGCAATGGGTATGTTACCTTTATTGATATGAACACATTGCAACTTGTTCCCAATTCAAAGATTGAAGTGAGTGTTGATCCTTATTCTGCGGTGATGCGTTTTTAAACATGAAGGATAAAACAGTTCTTCCAGATTATTTAATTCTCTTTGATGGGGTGTGTAAATTTTGCAACAATTCGATCAATTTCACCATTCGTCACGATAAACGCGATGTGTTTCGGTTCGCACCGTTTCAAGCTGAAATTGGCGCACAAGTGCTCACCGATTTTGCTGTTGATTCGGAAAAACTACAAAGTGTGATTTTGATTGAGCGCGGAACGCTCTACGTAAAATCAACAGCAGCATTGCGTATTGCGCGCAAATTAAATGGCCTTTGGCCTTGTTTATATGTGTTGATCATTGTACCGCCTTTTTTACGCAATTGGATTTACGATTGGATTGCGCGCAATCGCTACAAGTGGTTTGGCAAGATGGATGCGTGTATGGTTCCCACTCCGGAGGTGCGTAGGAAGTTTATTGCTTAATAACACACAAGTGTAAGTTTCAAAAAATCAAATTCCGAATTCTAATGTTTTTGTTTTATCACTCGCTGCGCTCGTTTTTTTTAGACGTGAGACAGGAGACTTGAGACGTGAGACTGGGTGGATTGGTAAATTAGCGAATTACTGATTTTGCCAATTCTCAAATTCACCAACTGTGCGCTAGCTTCGTGCAGTCTCTCGTCTCATGTCTCATGTCTCAAGTCTCCTGTCTCACGTCTGCGAGGGCCATGCGGGGAGATAAATATCACGTCTGCGAGGGCCATTTCGCGCGCAGAAAACACATTTACATTTACCCTTGAAGTTACAGAAACGCATGCGTATTAAAACCGCAATCTTTTTAATCTTCTATCTTTTCTTTTTATTGTTTTTCTTAACTGCCGCTTTCTTTTTAGTTGATACAACAACTAATTTTTTATTGCCACTCTTCTTCGTTTTGGTGATTTTCTTTTTTGATGTTGTCGCTTTTTTCTTGGCTACTTTCTTTTGCTTCGGAACATCGAGGCTGATGTGTTTTTTAGCAAAATCGATCACGGCTTTGTAATTGTGGAAAACATCGCTTCCTAAAACGCCTTCGACTTCAGGCAATCCGAGTTGTTGGTAGGTTTGGTTGACGTGATTGAGATCGAGTACAATGGCGGGATAATCTTTTAACTCAAGCGTTCCGATTTTGAGCTTTTTAATTTCTACACGTTGGCTGAGCATGGAATTGGTACCCAGTCCGGTAGAGAGTTGATCGTTATCGGCTACTTGTTCTCCTTTGAGCAATAAGGCGATTCGTGTTTTATCAAATACTGTTGACGAAGCTCCAGTATCGATGATCATGCGCGCAGGTTTATTGTTGATCTTGACGGCAAGCAACAAATGAAAACCGTTTCCTTCAATTTTCAACAGGCGAAATGGGACTTTTATTCTCATGGGTCTAGTTGATTACAAAGAAGGTTGGCCATCGACAAGTCGAGCCAACCTTCTTTGTTGTTGTTATGGTTACAATTTAAGCGGTAACGTTGTTGTTCATGTTATCGAGTACGTTCATCACTTCTTTTACTGCTTTAGCAGACTCGGCGAGCAATTGTTTTTCTTCGTCGTTGAGTTTAAGTTCGATGATTTGTTCGATACCGTTGCGACCGAGTTTAACGGGAACGCCGAGGTAAATATCTTTCAAGCCATATTCGCCTTGCAACCAAGCGCAAACAGGGAAAATACGTTTCTGGTCGCGAACAATGGCTTCAACCATTTGTGCAGCAGCAGCACCAGGAGCATACCAAGCAGAGGTTCCGAGGAGGTTAACGATTTCTCCGCCGCCTTTTTTGGTGCGTTCGATGATGGCATCGAGTTTATCTTTTTCGATGAGTTCGGTAACTGGAATTCCACCAACGGTTGTGTAACGTGGCAGTGGAACCATGGTATCGCCGTGACCGCCCATGAGAACAGCTTTGATGTCTTTTGGTGAACAGTCGAGTGCTTCAGCGAGAAACGCGCTATAACGAGCGGTATCAAGAATACCAGCCATACCAAACACACGACGCGAATCAACTTTTGCAGTGAGGTAAGCGCAATAGGTCATCACATCGAGTGGATTAGAAACGATGATGATGATGGCGTTTGGCGAGTGGTTGATGATGTTTTCCGTAACGCTTTTTACGATAGCGGCGTTTGTTGAAATTAAATCGTCGCGGCTCATGCCGGGTTTGCGTGGCAAACCGGAAGTGATGACGACAACGTCGGAATTAGCTGTTTTGGAATAATCGTTTGTCGAACCTTTTACGCGGGTATCGTACAAATTGATTGGGGCGGTTTGCCAAATGTCGAGGGCTTTACCTTCGGCAAAATTTTCTTTGATGTCAACGAGAACTACTTCGTTGGCGAGTTCACGATGTGCAATAACATCGGCACAAGTTGCGCCAACATTTCCTGCACCTACGACTGTAACTTTCATGTGTGTTTGTGTTTATGTATTTGGAGTGCGATATATTCTAAAACGGCTGCTAAATTAGGAATTCCTTTTGGCTGAAAACCTGTTGCGGCACGATTTTTTCTGTAAATATTAAAAATCGGTTTGCCAGCTTTAAAGTAAAGTGCACCACTTACAAACTAAAACGGGCCAGAGCCGAACAAAGGTCTTATTTTTGTGTTCTTCTAGAGAAAACAGCATCCCATGCATACAACGCTACATTCCCGCCTATTTTATTCGCTTTTGGCGATAGCGTGTTTTCTTTCGCCTTTCTTACATGCGCAAGTGCCTACCAATCAGGATTGTTTAAATGCGATTCCGATTTGCCAGAATGTCTATTCGACACAGATTTCATATAGCGGTGAAGGCAATTACCCGAATGAAATCAACAACAATTCATCGTGTTTGGGTTCTGGGGAATTGAACGATGTTTGGTACACGTTTACAGTACAGCAAAGCGGCAACTTGAATTTTTTGATTACTCCGAATAATAGTGCGGATGATTATGACTGGGCGGTTTATAACTTGACGAATAATAATTGCGCTGATATTTTCACCAATCCGGGCCTTGAAGTCAGTTGCAATTTTTCTGCAACACCGGGCACTACGGGACCGAACGGAGGTTCGAATCAAAGTTCGCAAAATGCTGCGGGAACGCCATACAATCAGGTTGTTCCAGTTATTGCTGGTCAAACGTATGTGGTGAATGTGAGTAATTATTCGTCAACGCAATATGGCTATACGATTGATTTTGGGGCATCGACGGCGGTTATTTTTGATCAAACGCCACCAACCTTAGTTTCGATAAGTAATCCGGGATGTGGTTCAACAACGTTGACGTTTACCTTTTCCGAAAACATATTGTGCAATACAGTTCAACCAGCAGATTTTTCGATTACTGGGCCGGGCGGGCCTTATGTGGTTGTCTCGGTTTTCTCTGCGGCTTGTGCGGCGGGTGGAACGTATGACAATCAGTTTACGATTACGGTCAATCCGGCCATCAATCAGGCTGGCAATTTTCTTGCAAATCTTGTAGGGCCGGTTACGGATTTGTGTGGCAATATTTGCATTTTTCCGGCACAAATTCCATTTATTGTGGGTTCGTTTACTTATACGAATTTATCGACACCTGCCAGTTGTAACAGTTCAAATGGAACGGCGACAGTTAACGTTATTGGAAATGGACCATTTTCGTATGTGTGGAATCCGAATGTGAGTAATACAAACAGCGCATCGAATTTGGCAGCTGGAATTTATACGGTAACCATAACGGATCAAAGTACGGGTTGTACCTCGACCGACACGATTCATGTGAATGCAAACAATACGTTGCAGATGACAACATCGCCAAACGACACCATTTGTCCTGGCGGAACGAGTACGATGAGTGTGAATATTGTGGGAGGCAATGGGCCTTACATTTATACGTGGAATCCGGTTTTGCCGAATCAGGCAAGTGTTACGGTTTCGCCTGCGGTAACAACAACTTATACCATTAGTGTAGTGGATGCAAACGGTTGCACGGGCGGGCCGTTGACGATTACGGTTGCGATTTTACCGCCGTTGACCGTAAGTATTTTAGGTGTCAATTCGATTTGTGCGGGGGGAAGTGCGGCGTTGTCGGCAAGTGCGGCGGGGGGCGATGGAAGCTATACATATATCTGGCAGCCGGGGAATTTGATTGGTCAAAATCAAAACGTTTCGCCTGCGGCTACAACCACTTATACCGTTACAGCTAGCGATGGTTGTACACAAACCGATTCAGATGTGTTTACCGTAAATGTAACGCAACTTCCTGTCTTGGCTTTTACGGCTGATACCACTTATGGCTGCTCGCCCTTGGCTGTCAATTTCTCGATTGACACGACAGGTTTTGGGAATGGTACTTTCTTATGGGATTTTGACGATAATGGAGCAACATCTGCAAACGCCATACCATCGCATGTATTTACGAGCGCGGGTTGTCACGATGTGAGTTTGACGGTTACTGTACCGCCCGGTTGTTCGGTTACACAAACGTATCCGTGTATGATTACAACTTTACCGCAACCAACAGCAGCATTTACAGCTACGCCGCCCTTTACAGACATTGAGGATCCGACCATTCGTTTTGACAATAACTCAGCAGGATTCAATGCGTTTGCATGGAATTTTGGCGACAATAATTATTCTACTTCCGATCTTGATCCGATTCACACCTACGAATTGCCGGGCGTTTATCCGGTAGTGCTGATCGTTACGAATAATTACGGATGTTCTGACACAGCTTATCTAGACATTGTGGTAAATGATTTGCACACCTTTTATGTTCCCAATGCGTTTACGCCAAATGCAAACGGCAACAACGATTCGTTTGGCCCTGAGTACACCAATATTTTAGATAAAGACTACACCATGCGCATTTTCGATCGTTGGGGAAATTTGGTTTTTGAAGGAAAAAACCCTGCGGAGCGTTGGAATGGTGGATTTCGGAATGTGGGTGAGCCGGTTTTGCAAGATGTATATGTCTATGTGATCGAATACACGGATAATATGTATGTGCGGCATACTGTGCGGGGGCATGTGAGTGTCATTCGATAGGACTTCTGTAAAATTTGAAAATCGGAGTCTCTTTTTTTTATTTCGTATTTAGTCTGATAATTGTATCTTAGTCAACTAATTTTTTGGCTACATGAAACAGACTTACAAAAATCTTCTTACGCTTCTTCTCGGAAGCGCAACAGCACTTACATTGAGTGCCCAAATCCCACAAGTATGGGCGCAACGTTACAATGCTCCACCAGATAATGCTGACGCTTCGCGTTCGATTGGTGTTGATGCGGCTGGTAATGTATATGTTACCGGAAGTGGGTTTAACAACAACGGAAATCTTGATGTGATTACCATCAAATACAGCCCTGCCGGAATACCGCTTTGGGTAAACAATTTTGATGGTGGTGTAAACGACAATGATGAAGGACAAAGCATAGCGGTTGATGCGGCTGGAACAGTTTATGTAACTGGCTATTCTCGTGGCAGCGGTACAGCACAAGATGTACTCACGCTAAAATACGATACACAAGGAAATTTACTCTGGTCATCGACTTACAATGGTGCAGGAAATGGCTGGGATCAAGGCCGTTCGGTTGATTTCGATAACAGTGGCAATGTGTATGTAGCTGGATTTATTGCAACACCGAATTTCACAAACGATATGGTTACGGTGAAATATAACAGTGCTGGCGTTCAGCAATGGGCAACTGTTTATAACGGAACTGGAAATGGTACGGATGAGGCTCTGGAACTCGTTGTAAGCAAAGCATCGGGCGATGTCTTTGTTGCAGGTTTTACAGAAATCACAAACGCACCGCTCAACAACAATACCCTTGTTGTGAAATACAACAACGCTGGTGTTCAACAATGGCTGCAAACATACAATGGCCCAAGTAATGAGAATGATTATGGTAAAGCCATTGCGCTCGACAAATTTGGCAATATCATCATTACCGGATATAGTTTTGAAACAAACAATTGGTTTGATATTGTAACCATCAAATACAATGGAAATGGTGTGCAGCAATGGGCTACACGTTACAATTATGGCCCAAATCGCTACGACGAATCGCAGGATATTGTTGCTGACACATTGGGCAATGTATATGTAACCGGACAAAGCCAAGCAACAGGAAACAACAGTACACCTCCTGATTATGTTACCATTAAATACAACAGTGGTGGTACGCAACAATGGGCAAGCCGCTACAACGGACCTTCAAACGACGACGATCGTGCTGTTGCTATTGCTATTGACGATTCACTCAACGTTTATGCAACAGGGTTTAGTAAAGGAATGGTTGCAACGGGTGTTGATTATGCAACTGTAAAATACAACAGTGCAGGTGTACAACAATGGGTTGTTCGGTACAACAATGCCTCGGCTAATGGCCTCGATCAGGCCAATGCGATAGCGGTAAAAAATGGCGATGTGTATGTAACTGGAAACAGTGCTAATAATACCAATGAAGACTATTTAACCATCCGTTATAGCTATCAAGCTGTCGGAATTTTTGAAATTCCGGGGTATGCTGTTCATCTCAATTTATACCCAAATCCGGCACCCGAAGTTGTCAATATCCAACTCGATGGTCTTGAGCAAACCGATGGTGTTCAGGTTGAAATCACCGATGCAACAGGTCGTCTTGTTAAAACTGTTCAACCAAATACGTTTGGAGGAACGGCACCAACGTTAGTGAGTTTCAATACGGATATTCTGGCAAAAGGCATTTATGTTGTTTCTGTAAAATCGGCCAGTGGAACTATTCTTGGTCAATCAAAATTAGTGATCGAATAATTATTTTTTATTTACCGTACAAAAATAATGGGGCAATATTGCCCCATTATTTTTTAAGACTTGTATGAATCACTTTTTTTTGTATGTTTGTTTTTGGCAAATTAGAATTGAAATACATCTTTAAAAACACTCAACCGATGAAGAAGCATTTACTCCCCCTGCTTTTCTTCGTCTTAGCTACAATCAGCAATACTGCGGTTGCTCAAACCACAGTATGTAACCTGAATGCTGGCCCGGACCAAACCATTTGCGCCCCCAACTGTGCAACGCTGACTGCTACGTTTACACCAACGTTTCAGACAACGTCTTATACGCAAGCGCAAATTCCCTATGCCCCAGATCCTTTCAACGTAGGAACAAACGTTCCGCTATTTGATGATCAGTGGTCGCAATCCATTCCGCTACCATTTACGTTTTGCTTTTATGGGCAAGCGTATAACAACTGTTTCATTGGCTCTAATGGAGTTGTTACGTTCAATCCAGCTACCCCTCCAGGTGGCTACTGCACGTGGCCGATTCCAAACACACCCGTTCCTACAAACGTTGCAGGAACTCCGGTCAATTGTGTTATGGGTCCGTGGCAGGATTTGAATCCGGGCGTTGGTGGAAGCGTTCGCTACACCACTTATGGAGTAGCACCTTGCCGTCGTTTTGTGGTGAGTTGGTTCAACGTTCCTATGTATTCTTGCGGAACACCGTTGACCCAACAAATTACGCTTTACGAAACTACCAACATCATTGAAAACTACATTCAAACAAAAGCAATTTGTGCATGGAATGGCGGTAAAGCAATTCAAGCCATTCAAAACCAACCTGCAAACACAGCTACCGTTATTCCTGGTCGTAATACACCAACCCAATGGGCTGTAAACAATGAAGGTCGTCGCTACTCGCCAGCCGGAGCTCCAACCTCCACCGTACAATGGACTCCAGGCCCAATCAATGGTAACCCTGCGGTTGTTTGTCCAAACGTAACAACGACATACACCTGCACCGTTACTTATACCAATTGCAATAACACAACAGTTGTTCGTACAGATGCTGTTGTTGTAAACGTTAGTTCCCTTGTTGCGAATGCTGGTCCTGACCAAAACGTATGTTTTGGCGGTTGTGCCACATTAACGGCCAATGCCCCAGGAGCAACAAGTTATTCTTGGGTAACAATACCCGGCAATATTAATGTTGGAAACACGCAAACAATTAATCCTTGTCCGCTGGTTACTACAACATACGTCGTAACTGCCACGGACGCTAGTAACTGTTCGGGGAGGGACACCGTTGTTGTAAACATATTTACGATGAATACAGCGAGTGCTGGTCTTGACGATACTATCTGTTCGGGATCATGTGCTACATTAAATGCATCTGGTGGTGTTTCTTACCTATGGAATGCTGATCCATCGTTTGTTGGTCCAATCAATATCCCGAACCCACAAGCATGCCCACTCGTTACAACCTCTTATGTTGTAACTGTAACCGATGCCAATGGCTGTGTGGGTACCGATACGGTTACTATTTATGTTGCGCCTGTTCCACTTAGTGTTAACGTTGTTGGAACTGATGCGTTATGTAATGGTGCTTGTAATGGAAGCGCGACGGCAACTGGCGCGGGGGGATGGCCACCATATAGTTATTCTTGGTCAAATGCTGCTGTAGGAAATATTGCCAATGGACTTTGTGTTGGGCAATATACTGTTACGATAACGGATAATATCGGTTGTACGGCAACGGGAACAGTAACAATTAGTGAACCTACCGCCGTTGTAACAACAGCAACAAACATCGCCACAGCAAACTGCGGACAAAACGATGGCTCTGTAACCATCAGCATTACTGGTGGCACCCCGAATTACACCATTTTATGGCCTTCGGGAAATACCAATAACTTAACTGAAACAAATTTACCTCCCGGACAGGTTTGTGTCATTGTTTCAGACGCAAACGGTTGCAGCGATACACTTTGCGTAAACGTTCCAAATACACCGGGTGCGGTTGTAAGTGTCGTCGATTCTTCGATGGTTACTTGTAACAATGCGTGCGACGGATGGGCCGTGGCGGCTGCTCAAGGTGGAACAGGTCCTTATGTTTACACTTGGTACAATCCTGTTCAAGTAAATGATACCGCACTTAATTTATGTATTGGTACATATACTGTTGTGATGGTCGATGCAAATGGATGTCTTGACTCTGCAACTGTTACCATTACACAACCTAACGCTTTACAATTGCAAAACGTAACAGGTACCGCAACCATTTGTATCGGTCAATCAACATCGTTGAGTGCAGCGGCTATTGGCGGCTCTCCAAACTACAATTTTGTTTGGACAGACGGAAACAATATTTGGAACGCTGCTACATGCAACGTCTCGCCAACAGTAACCACTACTTATTCGGTTAGTGTTGTAGATGCCAATAATTGTACGGCTGCTATTCAGACTGTAGTTGTAACCGTAAATCCACCACTGCAAGTAACAGCCATGGCAAACACAACCGTTTGTCAAGGCGCACAGATTCAACTTACATCAAATGGTAGCGGTGGCGACGGAAACCTCACTTATACTTGGTTAGCACCCGTCAACTCAAACGGTCAGAATGTAAATGTTACTGTAAATAATACACAAACCTATACGGTTGTTCTTACGGACGGTTGTGGAACTCCTGCGGATTCGGCAACGGTAACAATTACCGTAAATCCAGCTCCTGTTGTTACTTTTGCGGCGACGAGTGTTACTTCTGGTTGCGAAGATTTGTGCGTGTCCTTTATCAACAACACACCCAATACGGCATCCATTTCATGGGTATTTGGAAACAACCTTGGGTCGTCTCAATTAAACAATCCAACATTCTGCTTTACGGATCCTGGTACTTATGATGTAACAGCAACGGTTGTAGATAATATTGGCTGTGTAGGAACAACTACTTTAACAAACCTTGTTACGGTATGGCCGTTGCCTGTAGCTGATTTCAGTGCAACACCACAACCAACATCATTGTTAAATTCAGCGATCACATTTACAGATCAATCAATTGGTGCTGTTTCGTGGGTATGGAGTTTTGGTGCTGACTCGGCAACATCTTTGCTGCAAAACCCAACCTATACTTATCAAGATACAGGATCGTTCAATGCTACACTCATTGTAACAAATCAATACGGATGTATGGATAGTACCAACAAGGAGATTATTATCCTTGAAGATTATGCCATCTACATTCCAAATACATTTACGCCAAATGCCGATGGTATCAACGATCTTTTCTTCCCACAAGGAATTGGCATCAATCCTGACAACTACGAAATGTGGATTTTCGACCGTTGGGGCAATCTAATTTACAAAACCAATACATGGCCAGGCGGCTGGGATGGAACGGTTCAGGGAACTGGACGACTTTGCCAGATTGATACATACGTTTGGAAAATTGTTACGACAAATCCAGAAGGATTACGCCAACAATACGTTGGTCACGTAAACGTCGTTCGATAATCATTTTATAGGATATACTAAAACGAGGCGTTCGTATGCGAACGCCTCGTTTTTTATCTATTACATGTGAGTTTCTAGCTCAAAACAAGATTTGTTAAAGTTGATTATTCGTTTATCTTTGGCTCAACTCTATGTGTACAGATATGCGAAAAATCTACAAAAAACTTGCTATTGTTTTTGTCTTGATGGCTTCATCTGCTTTGAGCTTGGTGGCACAGACAAACAATGTTGGTATTGGAACCAATACGCCTGATAATTCTGCACTACTCGAAATGCAATCAAGCACCAAGGGTGTCTTGGTGCCGCGTATGACTGCTGTACAGCGCATCGCTATTGTTGCGCCTGCAAATGCCTTGTTGGTGTATGATACCGATTCTGCTTGCTTTTTTTATTGGAATACGATTTCATGGGTGTCGCTTTGCAATGCAGGCGGAGTTGGCCCCGCAGGACCGACTGGTCCCACTGGTTTAAATGGTGCATCTGGTACTAATGGAACAAATGGCCTCAACGGTATAAATTGCTGGGATTTGAATGGCGATGGCATTCAAGATCCGGCTGAAGATATGAATGGTGATAATGCTTGGAATGCCCTCGATTGTGTTGGGGCTACAGGTGCGGCGGGTGCAAATGGAGCTACAGGTGCAGCAGGCCCTGCGGGTGCGAATGGCGCTACGGGCGCAGTTGGCCCTACTGGTGCAGCGGGTGCGAATGGCGCGACAGGTGCAACGGGACCAACTGGATTAACTGGTGCAAATGGTGTTACGGGACCAATTGGACCAACAGGTGCAACAGGTGCAAACGGAATCAATGGTGCTACTGGACCAACAGGGCCGACAGGCTTTGGCATTGGGCCGACAGGACCAACCGGACCAAATGGTGCTACGGGTCCAGCGGGTGCGAATGGTGCTACGGGTGCGGCAGGGCCAACAGGCGCGGCGGGTGCGAATGGTGCTACGGGCGCAGCAGGGCCAACAGGTGCAGCGGGTGTGAATGGTGCTACGGGCGCAGCAGGGCCAACAGGTGCAGCAGGGCCAACAGGTGCAGCGGGTGCTAATGGCGCTACGGGCGCAGCAGGCGCAACAGGTGCAGTAGGTGCTAATGGCGCTACGGGCGCAGCAGGCCCAACAGGTGCGGCGGGAGCGGCAGGTGCGACGGGTCCAACAGGACCAACATGGACGTTGACAACACCAACACTAAATGCTAACGGAACAATTACCATCAACGGAACCGCGGGTTCTGGTGGACCAGTAACAACAACAACACAAGCGTGGATTTGTGCTCCAAATACTGCTGGAACTAATTCCCTCTTAGCTACGGGTTTTCTCGGTACTTCCTCAAATAATCATATAGATCTTGTCTCGAATAATATTGTTCGTGGACGGCTTTCAAATCTTGGTGAGTTCTTTATTGGCGCAACCAATACCGTTATTGCAGGCGACTTGATGAATGGCGTTGGTAACGCAACATTCCCTTGGGCGATCAACGGCTATACGAGTTTTAATGGTGGTGGCGTTTATGGTTCTGTTCAATCTGGTACAACCAATTTCTCTGCGATTGAAGGGGCTTACATTGGTACAGGTAATGGTTCCGGTGTTTATGGAAATAATCAAGGAACTGGAACTGGTGCAGGAGTAACAGGTAACTATGTTGGACCAGCAACTGCTGCGACAAATCCAATTGGTGTTTCAGGTTATTCTGATCCTTCTACGGCTGGCAATGGCCGTATTGGCGTGATGGGTGATTATGATGATGTTGCTCATTTTGGTATCGGTGTGATTGGTTTGAGCTTGGGTGGTGGTATTCCGATTGGAAACCTTGATATTGGTGTTGTGGGCTGGCGTACCAACAATGCCAACTATTCGGGTTATTTTAACGGTAACCACGTTATTGCAAACGGTACAAAATCTGCATCCGTAGGAACGAGCCAAGGCAATCAACTTTTGTATGTTACTGAAACGCCAGAAGTTTGGTTTGAAGATATTGGTATGGGGCAATTGGTGAATGGCCGTGCGACCATCAACCTCGATCCACTCTTTTTAGAAACGGTTCTGATTGATGACGAGCATCCGATGCAGGTTTTCATTCAGGTACAAGGCGAGTGCAACGATGTATTTGTTATTCCTGGCAAGACAAGTTTTGAAGTGGTGGAAAAAGGTGGTGGAAATTCCAACATCAAATTTTCTTACCGGATTATGGCCAAGCGTTTGCATTTTGCTGATCATCGTTTTGGAAACGATCCGGTTTGGGGACCTGGCGATACCCGTCAATACAATTCTGATGCAAAACCGCGTCCAATTGATTACTATCAAGGATTGCAAATGGATGCACAAGAAAAAGCAAATCCAACAGCACCAACTTACCCAGCAGGGCTTATTGCTCCAGCTACGGCACCGCAAAATGCAGCCCGCGACATCAATGACACTAACCCAACTAATGGCACACAGCAAGCGGCACCACAGCAAGCCAATGGTGGTACAACAGTTGCGAATGATACGCAACAACAATTGCAATCGTTGCAACAACAAATGATTTTGCAACAACAGCAAATGCAGCAACAGCAACAACTTATTCAGCAACAGCAATTGCAAATTTTACAGTTGCAACAACAAGCTGCACCGTCTGGTCAAAAGCCGCAATAAGAGCCTATTTAAAATTTATCCCGAAGCATCGGGACAAATTTTAACAGACTCTAAGTTTAGATTCTTTTTTTAAAACGCTCCGAAAATTTCGGGGCGTTTTTTTTATTGCTTTTTTAAATTGCGTAAAAGCGACCTACAGTCATGGTTTCAGGGTTTTTGATTGGAATAAATATCAGTTGACTAACGTGTGTTCACAATCATGTTTCATTGAAATGCGGACGTGTTTTATTGGCCCTGATGGAGCTGAAGGAGCGCGGGGATTTGTGTGTATAGCAAAGACGAAGCGAGAGCAGGACAGGTGCCTATTTGTTGCGCAACAAGCATGGCTCCTTCTTATTTAAAGACATAAAAAAACTCATCTGCATAATTTACAGATGAGTTTTTGAATTTTTGTTTTGTTGTGTTTAGGTTACGCGTCGATTTTGGCGTACTTCGCGTTTTTCTCAATGAAATCGCGACGTGGCGGCACATCGTCGCCCATGAGCATGGAGAAAACACGATCTGCTTCGGCAGCACTATCAATCGTAATGCGACGCAGGGTGCGTTTCTCTGGATTGAGTGTTGTTTCCCAAAGTTGTTCGGCGTTCATTTCTCCAAGACCTTTGTAACGTTGAATTCCGACATTACTTTCTTTGCCATCGCCAGCAATTGCTTTGACTGCTGCATCGCGTTGTTCTTCGGTCCAGCAGTAGCGTTCTTCTTTTCCTTTTTTCACCAAGTAAAGCGGTGGTGTGGCAATGTACAAATGTCCTTTTTCGATAATTTCTTTCATCTGACGGAAGAAGAAGGTCATGATGAGTGTAGAAATGTGGCTTCCGTCAACGTCGGCATCGGTCATGATGACTACTTTGTGGTAGCGTAATTTTTCGATGTTGAGTGCGCGTTCGTCTTCTGGCGTTCCACGAAATACGCCGAGTGCGGTGAAGATATTTTTAATTTCTTCGTTTTCGTAGATTTTGTACTCCATGGCTTTCTCGACGTTGAGAATTTTACCACGAAGCGGTAGAATGGCTTGGAAAGCGCGATTACGGCCTTGTTTGGCTGTTCCGCCGGCAGAGTCGCCCTCGACGAGGAACAATTCGCACATGCTTGGATCGGTCTCTGCGCAATCGGCGAGTTTTCCAGGAAGTCCACCACCAGTAAGTGCGCCTTTGCGTTGAACGAGTTCGCGGGCTTTGCGGGCAGCGTGACGGGCGGTAGCGGCAAGGATTACTTTATCGACGATCATCCGTGCTTGTTTCGGATTTTCTTCGAGGTAATTGGTGAGCATTTCGCTTACAGCAGCACTCACGGCGCCATCTACTTCGCTGTTTCCTAATTTGGTTTTGGTTTGGCCTTCAAATTGTGGCTCTTGTACTTTAACAGAAATAACAGCAGTTAGTCCTTCGCGGAAATCGTCGCCATTGATTTCAAATTTCAGTTTCGAGAATAAGCCTTGCTTTTCGGCATAAGCCTTGAGTGTACGCGTCAAGCCGCGACGAAAACCAGCAACGTGTGTGCCGCCTTCGTGCGTATTGATGTTGTTGACATACGAATGGAGGTTTTCGCTGAAGGAGTTGTTGTAAAGCATGGCTACTTCAACGGGAATGCCGCTGCGTTCGCCTTCCATGTGCACAACATCGTCAATGAGTTTTTCGCGGTTGGCATCGAGGTATTCTACAAATTCGCGAAGACCGCCTTCGGAATAAAACAATTCGCCTTCGCAGGTGCCATCTTCTTTTTTATGACGCAAATCGGTCATGGTGATGCGGATGCCTTTGTTGAGGTAGGCCAATTCGCGCATACGGGCGGCGAGTGTATTGTAGTTGTACTCACCAGCGGTAAAGATGGAGAGATCGGGTTTGAAATGAACTTCGGTACCGTGTGTGGTGCTTTCGCCAATTTCTTTTACGGGATAAAGTGGCTTACCGATGCTGTATTCTTGCTGCCATGTTTTGCCACCGCGGTTGACGGTAACTTTGAGGTGCGATGAAAGTGCATTTACGCACGATACCCCAACGCCATGCAAACCACCAGAAACTTTATAGCTGTCTTTATCGAATTTTCCACCGGCATGCAGCACGGTCATAACAACTTCAAGCGCCGAACGGTTTTCTTTGACGTGCAAATCAACTGGAATACCACGTCCGTCGTCTTTTACCGAAATGGAATTGTCTTCGTGAATGAATACGAAGATATTTTTGCAATGACCAGCCAAGGCTTCGTCAATGGAATTATCAACTACTTCGTACACCAAATGGTGCAATCCTTTAACACCAATATCGCCAATATACATGGCCGGACGTTTGCGTACAGCCTCCAATCCTTCGAGTACCTGAATACTATCTGCCGAGTAATCTGAAACGGGTTTTTCTTTTGCAATTTCTTCCATAAAATCTGTTGCGCTCACGCGACTTAAAAATTTGTCTTACAAAGATACGGAAAATGCAGAAAAAAATGTAGCAAAAGCCGCGAAAAGCCCTGTTTTTACTAACAATCTGTCAAAAAAATAACCGCGTCAATCTTTTGGATTTTCGCGGTTTTTTTATAGGCTGTATTTCTTACGTCCTCAAAAGGTATATGTTAGGCCCCCAAGCACGTTGAAACGCTGTGTAGGATAAGCATCCCAACGGAAGTAACGTTGCGATGCCAGATTATTGAAATTAGCATACAGCGATAGGAATTTGGTGTAGCGGTATTCAACCCCCAAATTCACATCCGTCAATCCACCCAACGTAACCGATTTAACGACATTTTGATCGAAGTAACGCGCGTACTGTCCGTTGAGCACATACACCTGCGCGCGGGCCAAAATTTTATCGCGCAAATTGTATTCTGCAATTGCACTCATACGCAAGGAAGGTGTATGCCAGGGCTTCAATTCATTTTCCGTTTTAAACAGAAAATAATCTGCACTCAGCAACAAACGTGTTTTCTCTAAGCGTTGCCATCCGATTTGTCCGTGAAACTGCGTAACATCAATATTATCATACACTACCGAATATTTATTTCGGAAAATATCTTCTGCTTCGGTTGCCATCACAAACAAGGCTGCATCTTTTTGTTCTTCATGCATCACGCGCACATCGTAAGAAAGATCGGCGGTGATTGTTCCACGCAAGCCCGCATAAATTTGATAGCGGTGTTGGGTGTTGCGCAAAGCCAAAGCCTGTTGTGGGCGCAAGAATGGATTCACATCGGTAAGGCTGCGATAACTGTTTCGTTCTAATTTACCGGTTACACCAATATACGGTTCGATGATGTGGTTGTAAATATCATAACTGAAACTTGCTTGCGGATAAAAAAACGCGCGCTGATCTTCGCCCACATCGAAAAATAAACCAACACCAATGGCTGCATCAAACTTGCGTCCGTTGACACTAAACATGGGCTGAAAACGCACTATTGTATTGTTGAGCGTGTCTTCTGTATTGGCGGTGCGGTTGTAATCGACACCAAGATCTACGTGTAATTTTTCTGTTTTGATGAAACGCCCCCCCGCAACATCCACCCGCACATTTTGTTCTGTGGTTTTACTCAAATCAGAAAAATGATAATACCGGAATCCAATATCGTGATTGATCATATCCGAATCGTGGTAATGACTTTGCAAACGCAAGCCGCCATCAAACAAATTGTACCGCTGCCGCGAAAAATCGCGCGTGTAGAAATTCGTCATCACTTGACTTCCATAATTATACACCACATCACGATCGTAGCCAAAATCGCTCGAAAGCGTATGCTTCTTCAAAAAGCGTTTTCCAAACACGCCAAATTCCTGTTGCGAAAATCCAGCATAATCGCCCTGAACGCCTTTTGGTCCAGAACCCGCCGAGAAATGACGTGCACGCATGCCCCAAGCACCCGATTTTGAACGCATGGAAGTAACGTAAGCATCGCCAGCCAACATGCCATAATTTCCAATTCCCAAACGCACATACCCGCGGTACAATTTTGGCAACGGTTCGCCACTCATCTTGGCTGCCGCAATCGTATCAATGGTGATGGTTGTGGTGTACTGTTTCTGCAACAACACATACTTAAACGAAGGCGGTGCCAATACGGTATCTTTTGTTTGTGGCTGATCAGAAATTTTCGGCGTTTTTTGCATCACCTCTTTCTGCGCATCACCTTCGGCAACAATACTAATATCCGATTGCGCCTGCATGGAAAAGGACAGACCAAACGCGAAACATGTTGCTATCAAAAACGTTTTCATTGTTGACCTCCATCCTGATTTGGAACAGTTTCTTCGCCCTCGCCCATCGGCACAATAATTTCCTCTTGTTTGCGAAGTGTATTTTTTTGTTCCGAAAGTAAAATCATGTCCAGTTTTGTTTGCGCTTCTTTTTGCAATTCAGGAACATCGCCATTATCGATGTAATCCTGCAACACATACTTCGCGTTAAATGTATCTTTCAAGGCCAAATAATTATCGGCAAGGAGCAACATGCCTTTGCCTTTCCATTGTGCAAAGCCAGCGTAATCGTTGATGAATTTGAACAAATCTTTCTCTGCTGTCTTGTATTCTTTTTTCTGGTAACGAATCCAAGCGAGTTGGTAACGCGCTTCGGCGGCATAATCATTTTTTACATACTTCTCGACTTGTAAAAACGCGGTCTTCGCGTCGTCCAAATTTCCTTGCGACAAAGCCGCTTTTCCTTTCAACCAATACGCCTGACCCAAAATATCGCCATTGGGTTTTGGTGAGATGTTTACAACTTTATTGGCCCAAACCGCAGCCGAATCGGTGTTTCCTAAATTCACCCAACACTTCATCAAATTCACACGCGCATCTTGTTGTGTTGCTGGAGTCGATTCAACTTCCAAGCGGTTGTACATGCGAATGGCATTTGCATAATCTTTTTGCTTGTGATACATAAACGCATTTTGTGTCAAGCAACGATCGGTGTATTTTGATTTTCCTTTATCGAGTACCGCATTGTAGGAGCCAATTGCCGTTGGGTAATCGTTCGATTTAAACGCACACTCCGCACGCATATACTGCACATCGGTAATGTAATTTCCAGCAGGATATTTCTGAATATATTTATTCAGTTGTGGCATAGCCTCTGCACAATTTCCAGCCGAATATAGGCGGCGAGCCACTTCAAATGTGGTGCTATCGCCAACGGCTGTAGCCTCCACAAATCCAACAGACTCTGCATATTTTTCCCACTCATCAATGCGGTTTGTTTTCAAGTAAATTTCTTTGATCTCACGCAGCGCACTCATTTTGTCGCCTGTACCACCACTCATCGAAACGGCTGTTTTATACGCCTTCAATGCATTCGCATCGTCGTTTTTGGTGCGGTATATCAGGCCCATTTGCATTTGGCACATCATGGCCTTGGGTCCTTTCGGATCTTCCAGATAAATTTCGTTGTACAAACGCAAGGCTTCGTCGTACATCTGCAAATCGTGGTATGTACTGGCTTCATCAAAACGCGAAGCACCTTTTACATACGGCGAATTGGGATACGTCTCACGCAACTTGCGCAGCATATCTACTTTTTCTTTTTTGCGCCCCAAATAACCGAGTGCCAAAGCGTGTTGACGCATGGCATAATCTTTATGCACTTCGGTTGGCGTTTTGGTTGTTTGTGCAGCTTGATAAAATTCTGATGCATTGATGTAATCGCCTAAAACTAAATAGCCATCGCCCAAGCGCAAGTTCGCATCCATCAACCGCTCCGCCTGATTTTCTGGCTTATTCACCACATATTTCCGAAACCAAACAACCGAATTTTTGTAATCCTTGCGTTGATGGTAAGCGTATCCAATATTATAATTGGCCGTATTGTAATTGGTTAAATTGGAAGCACCGGGCGCAAACAAAAACTTTTTATACTCCGTTACCGCTTTGGTGTACATGCTCGTATCGCGTTCAGCCTCCGCGCGCGCGTACCACGTCTCCCCTTTCCAGTAATAGGCTTGCGCAATCAAATCTTTATTCATCGGATACGTCATCGACTTATCAAAATTCACAATGGCTGCGGCATATTCTTTTTTATTGAACAGCTCCACCGCATAATTGTAGGCGACTTGTTGGTGTGCAGGACGCATGGCCGGACTAAGCGTCTTGATTTTTTCCATCGACGTAAGTGCCTTGCCGTAATTTTTGGTGCTCAAATAAACATTCGTGAGCAAGGTGTATGCTTCGTCATGACGCGAAGAATTTGGAAATTCTTTAAGGTATTGTTCCAACGCCACAATTGCTTCGTTGAAGGGACTAAACGAAAGTTCGTAACTCAACCGCGCATAATTGAACAAAGCATCTTCGCGAATACCCGGATCGTGTTTCATTTCCGATGCTTTGCCGAAAGCCGTTCGCGCCGCTTGCTTATTATCTGTTTTCACATAACAATCGCCCAAATGATACCACGCATTTTGATCGAGTCGGTCTGCCGAATCGGTTAGTGCTTGTTGGAAATACGGAATCGCAGCGGAAGGATTTTCTGCACGGTAATTGGCGTAGCCAAATTCGTAATAATCTTCGCGCGTCAAATTCCACGACCCTTGTTTGTAAATATCGAAATACGTTACGGCCTCTTTGTAGCGCGCGGTGCGGTAGTACGACTCGCCAATCAATTTTGCAATTTCCGATTTCCGTTTGGCCGAATCCATGAGCGGAGGCGCAAACTTGATCACATCCTCATAACGCCCTTGCAAGTAATAAATCTGTGCAATGTAAAAGGGCACAACCGGACCAAACGTTTCGTGCTTTGTTAAGCGATTAAATCCATCGAGGGCCGTTTGGTAATTGCCTTCGGTATAAGCAATGTGTGAGTAGTAATAATTTGCCGATGCCGAATACTTCGTATCAATATCGCGAATCTCAAAGAAATCGGTTTTTGCAGAATCGAGATAACCCAACTCGAAGTACGAATAGCCGCGCTTGAATCGAAATTCGGCTAATTCTTCTTTCTGCAAATCGCGTAAATCAACAATCCGAAACCAGTTGATGGCCTCGTCGTATTTCTTTTTCCGGTAGTGATAACGTCCTAACTGAAAATACACGCGATGCACTTTCGGACTTTCGGGATGATGCTCGATAAACTTTGTCAAGCGCCATTCGGCGTCTTTGTGAAACAATTCCAACGCACAAACCGCCGCATAATATTCGGCATCAATGGTTATTAAATTTTTTGGGTCTTTTGCTTGCTTGACAATGTCGTCAAAACATGCTTGTGCTGCGACAAATTTTTGTTTTTCAAACAAATCAAGTCCACGGCGAAATTCTGCATCTGGGGCAATGAATGTTTGTGCCTGTTGAGCAGACAAAGAAAAAAATGGTGAGACACCGAGAAGAAAACAAATCAACCACCTTACGAGGCGCATCTGAGATAGATTTAGCGAATAAAATTAGGTAAGGCTGTTTGTCGTCTTGGCTGGTTGGTGATGAAGTTATTAACGCGCATTTGTTAAGATTATTATAAACGAGTTTTAGGCGTGGCTAGACATATACGGTTTGGAGTTGGTGAGTTACTAAGTTGGTGAATTACTAAATTGGTGAGTTGGTGAGTTATTGAGTTGGTGAGTTGCTAAATTGGTGATTGGGTGATTCGCTAATTCACCAACTCACTAATTCACCAATTAGCGTAGGCAGGTGCGGAGGAAATCAATTCGCCAATTAGCGTAGGCAGGTGCGTTGGAAATCAATTCGCCAATTAGCGCAGCAAGTGCGGAGGAAATTCGTGCTGATTGTGGGCGGAAAATTTTACCTTTGGCACATGAGTTCAAACGCAATCATTCACCTCGAACAGGTTACTGTTTTTCAGAAACACAACATGGTTTTGTCTAATGTGAGTTTTGACATTTCCGACAATGAATTTGTTTACCTCGTTGGAAAAACCGGAAGTGGAAAATCGAGTTTGATGAAAACCTTGTATGCCGATGTTCCGTTGGTGAAAGGCCATGCATCGATTGCGGGTTATGACCTCAACACCATTTCAAAAAAAGAAGTTCCTTTTCTGCGCCGCAAACTGGGTATTGTTTTTCAAGATTTTCAATTGCTTTACGACCGTAGTGCAAACGAAAATTTATTTTTTGTCATGAAGGCAACAGGCTGGAACGACAAGAAAAAAATGCAGGATCGTGCGCAGGAGGTTTTAGATAAAGTTGGATTAGCAACCAAAGGCCATAAAATGCCGCACGAGCTTTCGGGTGGCGAACAACAACGCGTTTCGATTGCCCGCGCGCTCATCAATGATCCAGAAGTGATTTTGGCCGACGAGCCAACCGGAAACCTCGATCCAGATACTTCGGCTGGAATTATCGGATTGCTTCAAGACATCAGCAAAACAGGTCGCGCGGTATTGATTGCTACGCATGATATGTTGATGATTCAGCGTTTTCCTGCGCGCGTATTGCGTTGCGAAAATGGCGCTGTTAGTGATTCTGCACTCGTTAGCAACGAAGCTACGGTATCGTAAATTTTATTTCAGCAAGTGAATGATTTTGGCAGCGTTCAACTCGTTGCTAAATCCTTTTCCCAATATCCGTTTTCGTGCTTGAATGGCTTCGGCTGTAAAGGGTTTTTCGTACATATCGAGCAACCGTAATTTCATCATCAGCGCCGTTTCTGCCACAACACAAGCGGCTTCCAATCCGGTATTGGCCACCATCGGCGGATTCACAACACAATGCCGTCCGCGAAATAATGCTGCAAGCAATTTCAATTTGATTCCTGTTGCTTGAAAAGTGGGTAAGACGTTAATTTGTGCCGACGAAATCAAATGATCAATTTCTTCCGGTGCGATATTGGCTTTTAAGGAACAATTGGCTCGTGCCGCAACAGCTTCTTGCAATTCGGCAGAAGGATTATTTCCGGAAATGATTAAGTCAATATCAAGTGTATTAAAAACTTCGCGCACCAAAAAAAGTGCAGCTTGATTATTTTCTCCTACTTCTAAATTGCCATGATACAAAGCAAATTTTCCACGTCCCGTTTCTGAAACAACATCGCTGTATGCGTGAAATGCCATGACGTGATGAACATTTTCGTAGCGCGCGGCAAGCGATTTCGCATCTGCCGGAGAAATAGCTAAAATCCGATTGGCGTGTTTCAATACGGCTTCAAATTCGCGCAGTTTTTTCGCCTCGCGCTTGAAGTACATTTTTCGGAAATAGTGTTTTTCAACTGTTGCCAAAGAATCGTAATAATCGTGCTCGATGTTGTGTGTGCGAACGAGTTTCAATCGTTTCTTCAACCGCGGATCATCTAAAAATCCGCAACAATGAAGACCTTCAAATAAAATAGGATAATCATCGCGCAATAAATTTTCGAGCAAGGCTTTTACCTTTCGCGTTGAAACGATGTAAGGCAATTTCCCGAATAGCAAATGCTTGTTGGTTCGTCGCGGATAATACCGAACACTCGCGCAAATCGCTTCCAATTCTTTACTCGCCTCACGACCATATTGGAAACAATGCAAATGCACGTGCATTCCAAATGCTTTCAATGCCTTGATTTTGTAAAAAATATCAATCACCCCGCCATAACTGGGAGGAAACGGAACATCGAATGCCACTAAATGAATATGCTCAGACGACACGTTAGTAGTACTGCGTCTTCACGCAGGTTGATGAATAAAAAAATTAATGATGTAAAAATGTGTCGATCGCGAATGGATTTGGGTCTATTTACAGGCGCAAGATCAGTATTTTTTTGGGATGCAACAACCTTTTTCGACCGATTTTATTTCGCTTTTAAGAGCGGTGCGAAAACCTGTTTCAGGTTGACTTCTTCGGCCTCCCAACACAATTCATGTTTTACTTTTTCGGCTTGTGCTCGCCAGTGTTGCTGTTTGCTTTCATCAAACATAGCGCGAAGTGTTTGCGCAATCGTTTTGGGGTCATGGCTTGGCGCGATAGCACCAATGGCATACGTTTCTACAATGCGTTTTACTTCAATCAAATCGGACGCCAATACCGGAACACCAGCATGGATGTAATCAAAAATTTTGTTTGGTAAACTAAAGCGGTAGTTGATGTTGGTGTCTTTATCTAACGTCAAGCCCACATCGGCAAGGCGTGTGTAAATGCGCAATTCTTCGAGCGGAAGCCGCGCGATGAAACGCACGCGATCTTCTAATTTTTTTTCGGCAACATTTCTTTTGAGTGTCGCAATGACGTCGCCGCTACCAATGATGAGCAAGATGGCTTCGGGCAAAAATTCCATAGCGGCCACCGCTTCTTCGGCTCCCCGATCTACATTAATTCCCGCTCCTTGCAACAATACAATTTTCCGATCGGTGGGCAATCCCAATGCTTCGCGCGTTTTCATGCATACTGGCGAAACGTGCAAACGTGGCATGTTGCGCAAGACATACGGATTGACGTTGTATCGTTCTTTGTACCAAGCTGCAATGGATGCGTTGACGGTAAACATGTTTTTTAGTCCGGGCACCAAATGCCGTTCTAAGCGTTTCCATAATTTTTGCTTGGTTGGCCGATTGGTTAATTCTGGAACTTCTGTAAAAATTTCGTGTGCATCGTAAACAATCATTTTATTGCGCCAACGTGCCAAGATGCGATTTGGCCAGAGGGTATCTAAATCATTGGCCACATAAACATCGGCTTTACGAAACAACAAAAACCAGAACAAGCGCCATTGAAACGTTGCGTAAAACAAAACGCCTTTTTCAAACATCAATTTCATGCGGTGCGTGCGGTATGCGCGGGGAGCAAGTGGCGGACTGTCTCGTTTTTCGCGGCCTACGAGCAACACATCAAAGCCCATTTCGTGCAGCGTAGTGCAGGTTTTATGCACACGCTGATCGGTAACTAAATCGTTGATAACAGAAACGATGGCTTTTTTCACGGGCGAAAATTGATGGGGTGAAATTAGGAATATTACAGCGAGTACCTTCATCGCTTGCGCATAAATCGCAACACACGCGTTTTGTAAATCGGGCATTGCTTATCTTCGCAAACAGATTTTATCACCTCATCGAAAAACGCATGTCTGAAATTTCTGCAAACGCGTCCCTTCATCCGTACAACACATTTGGCATGCATGCGAACGCGCGTTGGTTTACGCGTGTGCGTTCGCTCGAAGATGTTCAGGTGCTTGTTGCTACCGAAATTTTCAACCAAAACGAACGGTTGATTTTGGGTGGCGGGAGCAATATGTTGCTCATCCAACATTTCGATGGGTTGGTGATTAAAAACGAATTGTATGGCATTGAAGTGGTGCGCGAGGATGCGGATGCGGTGTATGTGCGGGCGGGCGCGGGCGAGAACTGGCATGCGTTTGTACAACATACCATTGCGCAGGGCTGGGGCGGGCTGGAAAACCTCTCCTTAATTCCGGGCAATGTGGGTGCTGCGCCCATGCAAAACATTGGTGCTTACGGTGTAGAAATTAAAGATTGTTTTCACACGCTCGAGGCTTTTCATTGGCAGCAAAAAGAAGTTCATACGTTTGATGCAGCAGCTTGTCAGTTTGGCTATCGCGAAAGTGTTTTCAAACATGCGGCCAAAAATCAATACTTGATTCTGAACGTAACGTTTCGTTTGTTGAAAAACCCAACCCTCAATATTAGTTACGGCGCAATTGCAAAAGAACTTGAAACGATGCAGGTTGTGCAACCAACCATTCGCGATGTGAGCAATGCCGTGATGCATATTCGTCAAAGTAAATTGCCCGATCCCAAGCAAATTGGCAATGCTGGAAGTTTTTTCAAAAACCCTGTCGTGGGTGCAGAAAAACACGCGGCTTTACTGGCTGAATTTTCGAATCTTGTTGCGTACAAAAATTCAGATACGGAATTTAAACTGGCTGCGGGATGGCTCATCGAGCAATGCGGATGGAAAGGTCAACGTTTTGGCGATGCTGGTGTGCATAAAGATCAAGCTCTTGTTCTTGTCAATTATGGAAATGCAAGTGGAAAAGAAATTTTCGATTTATCGCAACGCATCCTCGATTCTGTCCAAGAAAAATTTGGCGTATTGCTCGAGCGCGAAGTGAATATGATAGGCTTGTAATTACAATTCTTCAACCACAAATCCCAACCGTTTCAATTCTTCCCAAAAACTGGGGTACGATTTTTCAACGACCGAAGCATCATCAAACGTAACAGGGGCAAGCAAGGCCAAGGGTGCAAACGACATGGCCATGCGGTGATCGTTGTAGGTATGAATCGTTAATTCGGAAAATTTTTCGGTCGCGAATGCGGTTATGCCTAAAACGCCGTTTTCAGGTTCATTGCACACAACACCATATTTCCGCATTTCGTTCTGAAGCGCAGCTACACGATCGGTTTCTTTGATTCGTAACGTATTGATGCCACAAAACAACAGGGGTATTTTTAACGCCGAAGCCGTTACCGCAACGGTTTGTACAATATCGGGGCAGTCTTCAAAATTGAAGGCTACATTTTTGGGGCGATAACCTGTTTTTGTCAAACGCACACCACCGTCTTCAAATGTCGCATGAACACCAAAAAAGTCGTACAAATTGGCCGTTACCCGATCGCCCTGCAAACTATCTTTGCGTAAACCAGGAATAAATACATCAACATCTTTTGCAAGCGCAGCCATCGAAAACCAATACGAAGCCGCACTCCAATCGGGCTCTACCAAGAAATGGGTTTCACTTTCCGGCACGTAGTAATTCTGTCCACTCACCGATAAGGTATTTCCTGACCAAATTGGATGTACACCAAACCGTTCCATGATGCGAATGGTCATGTTGATGTAAGAGCGCGAAACAATTGGCCCTTTGAAATGAATCACTAAGCCATTGTGCAATTTTGGAGCAATGAGTAAAAGTGCTGAAACGAATTGGCTGCTCACGCTTCCGTCAACTTCAATTTCGCCTCCGGCCAAAACGCCACCTTCAATTTTCAACGGAACAAATCCGGGTTCGCCCAAGTATTCAATTTTTGCACCCAAGGCGCGAAGGCCATCAACCAAAATATGAATCGGACGTTCCTGCATGCGCGCACTACCTGTCAGTACACGCGTTCCCGGTAGAATTGAAAAATACGCCGTTAGAAAACGGGTTGTTGTTCCGGCAGGTCCTGAATCATATACTTCGCCCAAGCCTTTGCCAACTTTCGCCTCAGCTAAAATGCGTACCAAGGTCTTGGTATCTTCGGCATCAGAAAACACATCCATCGGAAATTCGACACCACTTAACTCTCGAATAATGAGCAAGCGGTTGTTTTCGCTTTTAGAAAGCGGCAACCTTACTTCTCCTCGAAGTGTTTGTGTTGGATGTGATAGCCGGATTCGTTTCATGGTTAACGAATAAGAAGTGCACTCTTGACGGAATAACGGTAATACTGCAAGGCTTCGATAATTTGATCCGGCGAACAAGCTACATGCCATTTCGCTTGACCAATGCGTTCGAGCAAGGTAAAACGAATTTTTCCGCCTTCGTTCTTTTTATCATGACGCATCAATTCAATGAGTCGGTGATCGGCATCATCGTCGAGCGTGATGGGTAAATAACGTTGGGTAATGAATTGCGTAATATCTTCCAATTCATCGGCAGATAATTTCGCTTGTTGGTTTGATAACCAAGCCTCACAGATCATCCCCGCAGCAACAGCTTCGCCGTGTAAAACAGAGGAAGAAACGCGTTCGAGAAAAAATGCTTCGATGGCATGACCAATAGTATGCCCGAAATTCAAGCTTTTACGCAATCCTTTTTCTTTGGGATCTTCTTGTACAATTTCAGACTTAATCTCCACCGAGCGGGCAATCAATTCGGGCCACGCTTGATTATCGGCAATGGATGTTATTTTTATTTTTTTCCAATACGAAGCATCGGCAATAAGTCCATGCTTGATGGCTTCGGCAAAACCAGCAAGCATTTCGCGTTTGGAAAGTGTTTGCAAAAAATCGGGGTAAATAAATACGGCTTCTGGTTCGCTGAATGTTCCTATTTCGTTTTTTAATCCATCGAGATCAACACCCGTTTTTCCACCAACAGAAGCATCGATCTGCGCCAACAAGGTTGTTGGAATGTTTAAAAAACGAATACCACGCTTGAATGTGGATGCGACAAAGCCACCCAAATCGGACAAAACGCCACCACCAAGATTGATGATGAGTGATTGCCGGTCGGCCCCGAGTTCGGAGAGGACGCGCCAGACTTGCAAAACCACATCGGGGGTTTTATTGAGTTCACCACTTTCCAGTTCAATGATTTCTGCATTAGCCAAACTTTTTACGCGACCAATGAGGCGTGGAAGGCAATGTTGTAACGTGTTTTCATCGACCAGAATAAATACCGAAGACATTTTCTCTTTTTTTAACCAGAGGTCGAGTTGCGTCAACGCATCGTCGCCTAGATAAATTGGAGTGCCAATCGGAATCAAAGGTTTGCCCATATCAACAAAAATAATCTTTTTATGAGGCAAAAGCGAATATCCCAGACGATTAATGGAGCTTCGGGACATACTTCGCCAACAAGCGAATCACGAAGCCTCTTTTCCCTTAATTTTGCCTACGATTTAAAAAACACAATGGTTTCATTCGACAATACCGAAATTGCTTTTTCAGGCAAAACAAACAGCGATTTGCGTCGTTCTTACTGGCTTTTCAAACTCATCGGAAATCCAGCATTTGTTCGCATGGGAAAATCGCTCACAACATTTGCGATCAAAACGCATTTGCCCATCAAAGGCATCATCAAAGCCACTATTTTCAAGCAATTTGTAGGTGGTGAAAACATCGAAGAATGTAGTCGTACCATTGAATCGCTTGGAAAGTTTCGGATTGGAACTATCCTTGATTATTCGGTCGAGGGCAAAGAATCGGAAACCGATTTTGACCATTGTGCTACCGAAACAATTGCCACCATCAACCGCGCAAAAAACGATACGAATATTCCATTTTGTGTCTTTAAAGTAACGGGTCTCGCTCGCTTTGACCTACTTGAAAAAGTAAGTGCTGGAAAAACACTTTCTTCCGAAGAGACTACAGAATTTGAACGTGTAAAAAAACGCGTTGAAAAAATTTGCACGACTGCTCGCGATGCCGGAAAGCCGATTTTCATCGATGCCGAAGAAAGCTGGATTCAGCAAGCTATCGACGATTTAGCGGATGCCATGATGGCCCTTTGTAATCGTGAAAAAGCAATCGTTTACAACACCTTTCAATTGTACCGCAAAGATCGTCTCGCATTTTTGAAACAATCGTTTGAAAAAGCACAGGCCGGAAATTATTTGTTGGGGGCCAAACTAGTTCGCGGGGCGTATATGGAAAAGGAGCGCGAACGTGCTGCCGCAAATAATTACCCTTCACCCATTCAAGACACGAAAGAAAACAGCGACCGCGATTACGATCTAGCCTTGCTTTATTGCATCGAACACATCGAGCGGTTGGCCGTTTGTGCAGGAAGCCACAACGAATCGAGTTCCTTGCTCCTTGTAAAATGTATGCAGGAAAAACAAATTCGTAACGATCATCCGCATGTGTTTTTTTCGCAGTTGTTTGGCATGAGCGATCACATCAGTTTCAATTTATCGAATGCTGGATATAATGTAGCGAAATACGTTCCTTATGGTCCGGTACGCGAAGTACTTCCTTACCTCATTCGCCGCGCACAAGAAAACACATCGGTAAAAGGACAAACCGGACGCGAATTGAGTTTGATTATTAAGGAAAAGAAAAGAAGGAAGAATTAATTCTTCTGCAAGTTGTTAGGTTATGGAGATTTTTCTCCCCGCATGGCCCTCGCGGACATGATGTTTTTCTCCCCGCATGGCCCTCGCAGACATGAGACAGGAGACTTGAGACATGAGACGAGAGACTGCACGAAGCTAGCGCACAGTTGGTGAATTTGAGAATTGGCAAAATCAGTAATTCGCTAATTTACCAATCCACCCAGTCTCATGTCTCCTGTCTCAAGTCTCTTGTCTCAAGTCTCTTGTCTAAAGCATTTTCCCTAAATCCCCGCACAGTATAGCTTTTGGAGTATATTCGTTACCAAACGAGTAACGTTTTAGAACCAAATGCCAAAATTTACCGCGAACTAGCCCGTATTTGCTTATGCTTGGCAAATGATTTCAGATTGTTTCTGAATGTGCCGTTATGCTGCATTGTGAATGAACTATTTCAAATATACAAGATTCTTATGGATTAAAAAATTATTCCAAACATTGACTTGATAGCATTATTTTTTTGATCGTTTCTTAGCCAGATATTACTTTTTAGGGAATAATCAAAAATGAAATTGAAGGCGTTCCCAACCAACCTGCTCCAACTCCTTACTTCTTAAGGGTTGTGTGTGCCATTCAAATTGAAGGCGTTCCCAACTAGTGTATTTTTCTACGTGGGCAATCACCGTTGTGTGTGCCTTTCAAATTGAAGGCGTTCCCAACTTGGTGTGTTAGTTTCCATTTTTAAAAACAGTTGTGTGTGCCTTTCAAATTGAAGGCGTTCCCAACTCTGTAATACTCGGAACTAAACAGGTCAAGGTTGTGTGTGCCATTCAAATTGAAGGCGTTCCCAACGCAGAAAGTCAAGTTGAAAAACAGGCGGTTGTTGTGTGTGCCATTCAAATTGAAGGCGTTCCCAACCACAATTGTTCTACAAACATTAATTGCACTGTTGTGTGTGCCATTCAAATTGAAGGCGTTCCCAACAGAAAATTTCTTTTAAAACAATGACACAACGTTGTGTGTGCCATTCAAATTGAAGGCGTTCCCAACGGCAGACTTTGTGCCAATCCCAATGGCAGGGTTGTGTGTGCCATTCAAATTGAAGGCGTTCCCAACGACATTCTTTTTTCGTAGAAAGTGTGTCCAGTTGTGTGTGCCATTCAAATTGAAGGCGTTCCCAACGATACCGTTGGCGCAATCCGCGGACAATTTGTTGTGTGTGCCATTCAAATTGAAGGCGTTCCCAACAACTTTTTTTGTTAAAACCGAACCAATCTAGTTGTGTGTGCCATTCAAATTGAAGGCGTTCCCAACGTATTTGTATAATGAAGAATGACCACTTATGTTGTGTGTGCCATTCAAATTGAAGGCGTTCCCAACGTAATCAGCGGAGTTGAGCCAACTGGAAATGTTGTGTGTGCCATTCAAATTGAAGGCGTTCCCAACTTGTTCAGATTCACCTGCAATTGTTTGCGGGTTGTGTGTGCCATTCAAATTGAAGGCGTTCCCAACAAATTGTGATGAAAAACTTTGACGAAGAAAGTTGTGTGTGCCTTTCAAATTGAAGGCGTTCCCAACACACAAGGAAAAAATGACTAAAGCACTTTAGTTGTGTGTGCCTTTCAAATTGAAGGCGTTCCCAACCCGAAAATCAAAACAAAGTCGTAACAACTTGTTGTGTGTGCCTTTCAAATTGAAGGCGTTCCCAACTTATGAGAAAAAAAATAAGGCTGAAGGTGCGTTGTGTG
>JAAFIA010000080.1 GCA_013298545.1 Bacteroidota bacterium
ACCACCTTCGTAAGTACTCAAATCAACTTGCTCAACAGAAGTTGTCATGGTGAATGACTGAACTTTTTGTCCGAGCGCATTCATGATTTCAACTTGAACAGGAGCAGTAGGTGCATAACCGAGATCAATGGTAAACTGACCCAAGTTTGGATTCGGATACACATTCATCTGTGCAAATGTTCCTTCAGTGATACCCGCACAAGCATCGACATAGATATTGTCTGTTGCAGTACCTGTACAATTGTTGGTATCAGTTACAGTATAAGTAATTACTTGTACACCGTTGAGTGAGCTAGGATCGAATGTTGTACCTAAAACACCAGGGCCAGAGAATGTACCACCTAATGGAGTGCCAACGAGTGTGATTGAAGCATCGCTTTCACAGATCGTATCTTGAATCGCAGTAATGCTTACAACTGGATTGTCGTTAATGGTTACAATAACAGTATCGCTAGAAGCGCAACCCGTGAGTGAATCGCTAACGGTTACATTGTAGATGCCACTAGTTGATACAACAACTACTTGTGTGCTGTCGCCATTACTCCATTGGTAAGCATTTCCAGATGTTCCTGCGTCGAGTGTAACTGAACCGCCACATTGAACAACATCTGCACCCAGTGCAACTGTTGGAATAGTATTGATCACAACAGAAACGGTGTCTGAATTTGAACAGCCATCAACGCTTGTAACAGTTACATAATATGTACCCGAGTTGGTAGCTGTAAATGTTTGATTACCGCTATTGTCGCTCCACACATAAGTAGAACCTACATTACCAGCATCAAGCGTAATTGAACCGCCGCATTGGGTAGAATCGTTTCCTAAAGCAACAACCGGAATTGGGTTGATGGCAATTGAAATCGAATCAGAAGATACACAGCCGTTGCTATCAGTAACAGTTACATAATACATACCTGTTGAGGTTACAACATACGTTTGTGTAACGGTAGTATCTTGCCACATATATGTTGAGCCTACGTTACCTGCATCAAGTGTAATGGTTCCACCACACTGCGCAGAATCGGCACCAAGTGCCACAACTGGAAGCGCGTTGACCATAATCATCACAGAATCCACATCCATACAGCCATTCACATCTGTTCCCATTACTGTATAGTAACCGGCATTGGTAACTGCGAATGGAACGTTATCTGTAACACCACCCGACCAAACGTATGATGTTGCACCACTACCTGTGAATGTAATGTTGCTTCCTGAACAAACAGTGGTTAAGGTTGCGTTAGCCGTTACTGTTGGCAACGCATTGACAACAAACGTAATGCCTACTGCTGCAGAATCTGAACAGCCATTGAGGTTTGTTTTGATCATGTTGTAAACACCAGCCGTTGTTGCCATGTAAGTATTGTTTGTAGCACCTACAATAGCAACACCATTCAAATACCACTGACTAGTACCACCAGAACTTCCAGTCAATAAGCTACTATCACCAGCACAAATTGAAGTATTACCAGATAAAGTAACTACTGGAAGCGGATTTACGGTAAGCGTTACGTTTACGGTAAATGTCGAAGCACAACCATCGGTAATGATACAGGTATAGGTTCCTGTAGCAGCCGTAGCAATGTTTGTAAGCGCCGGATTTTGCAATGAACTTGAGAAACTATTTGGACCAGTCCAAGCGTATGAATATGGTCCAATACCACCTGATGCAGAAGCAAGAAGTGTATCATTTGAACCAGCACAAACTGTAGTAGCCGGACTTGCAGCAGCAGTAGCCGTAAGCGCAGGAGCAGTTGTAAGTGTTACTGTTCCTGAAGCTGTACAACCTGCAACAGAAGTTGCTGTTACAGAATATGTTGTTGTTGCAGTAACTGCGGTAGCATTTGTTGGGTTCGTTGTTGTTGAACTCAAGAATGTTGCAGGTGACCAAGCATAGCTTAATGGATCTACGCCACCAGTAATGGTAATGATATAATCTTCGGTTTCACCATAAGCTGATTGTACGGCGCAAGGATCCATGTAGTTTGTTCCAGCCCCATCCATTTCACGAACACGCAAGCGGGTTTGACCGTTCTGTGCTGTAAGTGGAACGGTAAATGTGAATGATGTAGAAGCTGGAGCAGCACCAAGGTTGTCGGTTTCGCCAAGTTTCTCACCCGGATTGTTCAACGTTCCGTTTTTATCATAATCGATCCATGCGGCCAAATCGTTTAGCGTGTATGTACCTGCAACCAATGTGATGGTATAGGTATTGCCTGCAACCAACGTTGTTGTAGTATTACCTACAGCTGGATATAACGTGTAATATGGAGACGGAGAAGCACCGCTTGGGTTGTTGAGTGTATTGACAACAACTGAACTGCAATAATCACCAAATGCTGTTCCTGTTGAATAGGTTGGTTGGCAGTATGAAGCTGGAGCAGGAGTTGCATTGGCTGTCAAAACGGCATTGCCATTGTTACACACAATTGCAGGATTTGCCACAACACTATTCATGGTCAATGTAGCACCAACACTAATGGATGTGGTTGCTGTATTCACACAACCGTTTGCATTTGTTCCAGTAACCGTATAGGTTGTTGTAACTGTTGGGTTGGCTGTAACGTTTGCACCGACCGTAGCAGAAAGACCTGCTGCTGGTCCCCAACCGTAAGATGTACCTCCAGAAGCACTCAATGCAATTGGGCTACCTCCTGGCAAACAAATTACACCAGATGTTGGTGTAACAGCAATAGTAGGCAATGGATTAACGATTACCGTTACGGTTGCTGTTGATGTAGCAGCACAACCATCATTGATTACAACAGTATAGGTACCAGAAGCAGCAAGCGTTACCGATGAAATTACTGGGTTCTGCAATGCAGATGTAAAGCCATTCGGGCCAGTCCATGAATACGTGTAAGGAGCACCACCGCCGATCGGTGTGGCATTCAACGTCAAGTTTGCACCCGCACAAATAGCACCCGCAGGAGTTGATGATGCTGAAGATGTTAATGGTGTACCAGAGGTGAGCGTTACTGTTCCAGTTGAAGAACAAGTTCCTTGCGAAACAGTTACTGTATAGGTAGTTGTTGCTGTTACTGCATTCGCTGCCGGATTGGAAATGCTGGTCGAGCTAAGGAATGTAGCAGGAGACCAAGCATACGTCAACGAAGGTGGTGTAAATGTGTACATGCGTCCGCTTGCAGGAGCAGTAGCATTGCCATCATTTGCAACGGCATTGCTTGTGGTATTTGTTGTAAATGTTACGCTTTGGAAATTCGTAGCACCACCTGTAAGACCGCATGATGCAGAACCAGATGCGGCCAATGTTCCATAACGGAATTCTACAACACCTGTTGTTTCATACAACCAAGCTTGGAATGTAGCATTTGCAGGACCAGCTGTATTGCGCGGACTTGTAACGAACCATTGTACTTTGAAAATACGGTTTGGTGCAGTTCCTGTAACGAGTGTTTTTACGTTACCATCTGTACCTGTTGCCATATCGTCCCACATCGGATAAATTTTGGGGATATTGGTTGTGCTGGTTACTGTATTTGTAAATTGGCTTATGGCAGCCGTTCCGCCCAATAAAAGCCAACCATCAGGAGAAACGGAATACTGTGTATAGTTGGTTCCGTTGAATGGGAATGTAAAGCCGATGGCTACCGCAGCGGCAGTAGGCGTATCATCATTGTTTGGAGTCAATACCGTTGCAGCACCTGTCATTGGATCAAGTGTAGCACCTGTTGATGTTGCAAACGAATAAGCACTAACTGGTCCTGTAGAATTTGCCAAGACTTGCAACTGCGAGTTTCCACCTGAACAAACTGCTGGAGGAACTGCGGTTACCGATGAGATATTGGGATTAGCACCAACGGTAATCACAGCTATCGCTGTATTTACGCAACCATTGGCATTTGTTCCGGTTACGGTGTAGCTCGTTGTGCTTGTTGGATTTGCAGTAACGTTTGCGCCAGTTGTAGCAGAAAGTCCTGCTGCTGGTCCCCAAGCATAAGTTGTCGCGTTAGACGCTGTCAACGCAATTGGGCTACCACCAGGCAAACAAAGTGTTGCTGCTGATGGTGTAACCGCAACAGCAGGAAGCGGGTTTACGGTTACTGTAAATTGTGCTGTTGTGGACGATAAACCGCTTACTGAACATGTTGTTGTAACCACATAATAAGTTGTTACAGCGAGTGGCCCAGTTGCTTGCGTAGAAGAGGTTCCGAGCAAGGTATTGTATGGTCCGTTGTTTGTTGTGGAAGATGCCCACTGGTAAGTGATACCACCACCTGTGGTAGCACCATTAAGTGTAAGGGTTGTTCCTAAACCAGCGCAAACCAAAGCAGAACCTGAAATTGATCCAGCAGTTGGAGTACCAGTACATCCATTGATGATGTATGAACCAATATCATTATCAGGCGTACGTGTAGCACAATCCAAATCGGTAGTGATTGTTGGAATGTTTGTACCTGTACCATTCAAGCCAAATGCAGCAATGTGCAAATCGCTTGTGTTGTTGATGAACAACGGATTGGTAGAAACAGAATTAATATCCATGCCAATCATTGCAGCTTGCCAGTTGGCCAATGTGGTATAGGTAGCTGCGGCACCTTGACCCACAAAACCAGAAACACCCGCGTCATTTGCAATAAACAAATCATTGTAATTTGACACTGAGCCTGTATTGCCTGTTGCTGTTGCCGTAGGCGAAACATAAGCAAAGTGTTTCGCGGTAGCGCCTTGTGCAGCGGTAAAGTTTGCGAAAACGTTGTTTACTGCGTTAATAATCGGGCCAGTGGTTGTATTGATTTCGTAAGAAGCACTACTGAGGTTGAGCGATGCTGAACCATCAATACTTACGTTGTTATTAAAGATGTTATAGACCTGAGATGTAGTTCCGCCTGTCCCATTGATGAAAATACCTTTCAATGTACGCGCTGTAACAGCAGCACCAGTATAACCAGATGTAATTTCAGAAACGGCATTGTTATAGACATTAAGAATGTGCGACCCCGTTGTGGTGTGCGTCATGCGAATACCAGAAATACCCGTTGTTGAGGCAGTACCACCATTTCGGATACCTTGAATTTTATTGTTGTTGAGCGTACATGTACCTTGGAAAGTAACAATCGAAATACCATCGGCTTGGCCGCCTGTGTTTGTTACGTTACGAATGCTGTTGTTCGCAATGGTAAAACCACTCAAGTTTGTTGCTAGAATACCATAAGTAGCAGCAGTACCATTTCCAATATCGTTTGGAGTTGCGGGATCGCCAATGCTATTGAATGTAGTACAGTTTGTACGGTTTACGATGATATTCACATCGGGGAATGTAGCATTACCTGTAAGTTGAATACCCGCATAAACAGATTTGATGGTAAAGTCTTTAAACGTATTGTTTGAGTTTGCGCCAGTAGCAGCTGTTGGTGCTGTAATCACATTCGATGCAAAACCACGGCTTCCCGTATTCGCACGGTTCATAGTAACTGTAACATTGGAAATGGTGTTGTTTGTAGCACCATCTGTAGCCGAGCTGTTATAAACACCAATACCGTGATCGGCAACTTGATTACCTACGTTACCACGAATATCAAGGTTGTTGAGGGTTACATAATCTGCACCAACTAAACCAAAAATTGGATCAACGTTAGAAGCCAAAGCCGTTGTAGAAGCCTGATTCGCAATCGCACCATTCGCACCACTTGCACCGCCATAAGAAATAATAGCCGCCGTAGCCGATTTTGTAAATGTGATCGTATTGGTAGAGCTTGAGCCAGAAACAGGTCCAACTAAAATTGGGAAGAAGTTTGCACCGTTTGCAACTGTTGCATCATACTGCGCATCAATCAAATTGAAGGTTACTGCACCCGCAATACCACGGTGATTTACGTCAGCAGCAGCTTCGTTCAAGTTGCGGTATGTACCGGCAACACCAACGGTATATGTACCACCAGGAAGAACTGTTGGCGCACCTGGCGTATAACGGAAATTGTAGGTTGGCCAACGATCACTTTGAAGTGAGGTGTTTCCTGTAAATGAAGAACCTGTAACAGCATCAATGTATTGGCCATTGCCGCCTGTTATGCTCTTGATACCAATACAAGCTGATTCAGAAGTATTAATCGTACCTGTTGGAGCAGCACCATAAATAAATTCAATAATGTTGGAGCCTTCGTACAATTTTACCTGATACGTAATTGTACGTGTCGATGTAAAATAATAGCTCAACGATGTCCATTGAATGGTACAAACTTGTGAACCCGGCGCACCTGTTGTTTGGTAAACAATGGCCGAAGTCGTCAAATCGTCCCACCAAGGAGCAAGTACACCATTTGTTGTTGTAGAATACAAATCGGGCGAAAACGCATCGAATGTAGCGCCGTTTGCAAAACTCATCCAACCATTGGTCGAAACCGAAAACTGGGTGTATGGTGTTCCTAAGTAAGTGAAAGCAAACCCAACAGGAATATTCTGTTGGAAAGCATCATCACCACTTGCGGTAGATGTTGTTCCGCCCACAATCGGAGTTAACGTAGCGTTAAAAATGGAGCGGGTCATGGCTAACTGCGCATTGATTGCTGTACATGACAGCATCACAGCAGCAGAGAGCAACAACTTTTTAATTGTTGTGTTAATGTGTTTCATGAAGATTTGTTTAATACTGAACGAGGTACTTGAGATCGGGAGTCTTTTCAATATACTTTAGAATGGAGCAAAAATACAAAAACTAGGCAATCAATAAGCGATACACCCATAAACAGTACAGGAAAAGCAGGGGTTTGTCGCTAAATGCTTCTTTATCTGTGAGTTAATACTACGTGAATTGCTCTTTAACATGGCTTAAAGAGCAATATCCATTGCCCAATCATTTTTTCGGTTCAATCAAATCCCAGAGATTTCCATACAAATCGGCAAAAACTAAAACCTTTCCCCAAGTTTCAAGAACAGGCTCACGCACAATTCGAATTTCATGATGCAGTAGATTTTGATAATCACGATTCAAATCATCAGTATGCAAAAATAAAAAAACACGTCCGCCCGTTTGATTTCCAACGCGACTCAGTTGTTCCTCGTTAGCAGCTTTCGCAAGCAATAAGGCACAAGCCGAATCACCGCTTGGAGCAATCAGTACCCAACGTTTGGTCTCGCTCAAAACAGTATCTTCCAACAAGCGAAATTTTAATTTCTCTGTATAAAATGCAATGGCTTCGTCGTAATCACGCACCACAAGCGCAATGTGTGCAAGGCTTTGATTCATGGCAAAATGATGATTGACTAAATTAAGAAACTTCAATCTTTACTTTTTTGTTTTTAATTTTTTCGTTTTTGATCAAAGCAAGCAACGCATTCATTTTATCGCTGCGCACAGCCGCATACGACGCATAATCCAACACCTCAATCAACCCCAATTCTTCTTTTGCGAGATTGCCTTTTTTGAGCAACATGCCCACAATATCCATTTTATTTACTTTATCCTTTTTGCCTGCCGAAATGTAAAGCGTCATCCAGTGCGATTTTCCTGGACGTGTTACTTCTTCTGGCAATACTTCCAAGGCTGGCTTTTCCGGTAAAAAAGAAGGCAAATGATCGTTTGCCGCCAATAACAAATACGAGGTTCCCGTAGCGTTCATGCGCGCTGTTCGTCCGTTGCGATGCGTATAAACATCGAGCGTGGCTGGAAGTTGATAATGAATGACCGCTTCAATTTCAGGAATGTCTAAACCACGCGAAGCCAAATCTGTTGTGATTAACAAGCGATGACTTCCGTTGCGAAATTTTATCAACGCCCGCTCCCGATCAAGCTGTTCCATGCCACCATGAAAAATTCCATGCGCCAATCCTTTTTCTTCCAACAGCAAACCAATGCGCTCAACAGCCTCGCGGTGATTGCAAAAGACCAAAGCAGTTTTTGATTGCAACTGACAAATGAGTTTGTAAAGCACCAACAATTTATCGGCATCGTCTGCGCGTATGTATTTCAATTGCAATGTTGTCTCAACCGGCGAACTTTTATCCAGAAAATTTAATTCTGTCGGGTTGCTGATTCCTGTAAACGAAGGAATCTCGCGCATGTCCGTCGCCGAAGTCAAGATCCGTTTTTCGATGCGTCGCAAACGATCAATGATAAACGACATGTCTTCTTGAAAGCCAAATTCCAGTGCTTTGTCAAATTCATCGAGCACCAACGTATGAATATTCTCGGTATGAAAATTTCCGCGACGAATGTGATAGGCCAAACGTCCAGGTGTTCCAATTAAAACCGCCGGAGCTTGCGATAAATTATTGCGTTCTGTTTTGGTATCGTGGCCGCCGTAGCAACAATTCACTTTAAACCCTGTTCCCATTTGCTTGAACACTTGTTCAATCTGAATCGCTAATTCGCGCGAAGGAACAATGATCAATGCCTGAACGCCATCCATATCCGCATTCAATAAGTGAACAACGGGCAATAAAAATCCGAGTGTTTTGCCTGAGCCTGTTGGCGAAAGCAATACCAGATCGTTTGGTTTTTTTGCTGCATCGAGCGCGGCCAGTTGCATGGCGTTGAGCGCCGTAATGTTGAAATTAGCGAGAATTTTTTGCAGCATGAAGTGTTGTTCGGGAGAATATTTTAGGAATGTGCGCAAGGTACGCATTCCAAACCACTGCGCTGCAATTGCGTTACAGCAACCTGTCTTCGTGTACACGTTATCCCATAAAAAAACGCACACCGAAGCGCGCGTTTTTTTGTTTCATGTTTCAATCAAAAATAGTAAGTCAGGTTTCCTTTGATAAAAATTGGTGTTCCCGGCGTGTAATGCAATTCACTCACCGACATGGTTTCGTTTTGCAAACGACTTTCGGTATCAAATTGTGCTTGATTCCAAATGACGTTAAATACATTTTCCACAGACAAGCCAATTCCGTAACGCTTCGTTTGGTAATTAACTAATGCATCGACTAGGAAGAATCCTTTTGCCTGAACGGTATTTGCTTCGTTTGCCGGACGATCGCCGATGTATTTGAAACGCGTTGCAGCACTTAACCCTTTTTGTGTCATTAACGTCAATCCACCAGTAGCCGTAACGATTGGCGCAAGTGGAATAAAATTTTCTCCTTCGGGTAAATCGAGGAAGCGTCCGTGGTTGTAATTAAAATCAACATCGAATAAAAGCCAAGGCTGAATTTCCCAACGCGCCGCAAAATCGATACCTATGCGTTTGGTCGCACCACTAATTTCTACAACACCTTCATCGCCGACATACACCAATTCATTTTCGATTTCTAAGCCCCACAGCGCAACATGCACAATGATATTTTTTACAGGCTTAAAAATACTTCCTACTTCGTAACCAAGCGCGCGCGGTAAACTATTTTCCTGCAATCCAAGAATGACCGAACGCGCATCGTTGGAGTGAAAACCGTAACCCGCTCGCGCAAAAAATTGAAGCGAAGCATTGGGAGTATAAAAGATATTCGCTTTCGGGCTTAAGCGCGATTTTTGCGCTTGGCCCGAAAGCGAATCGTAACGCTCTTCTTGAAATCCAAAATAGAAATAATCGAAACGTAAAGCTAGATTCATTTTGATATGCGCTGTCAATTCCAGTGTTTCGTCCAGCCAGGTCGAAACACTTTGTTGAAAGAGGTTCCCAGAAACAGTGGTATCGCCCACTACACGAATTTTGGAACGATATAAACCCAGTTCTGCCCTATCTAAACGCGATCCAAGGCCAAGCGTACTCACGAGTTTTTTATTGCCGATAAAATTTACCCGTTCGTAAGAACCGCTATAACCATATATATGACGACCTTTTTCTTGCTGATAAATTTCATCACCATTTATCGAGTCATTTAAGAAAAACGTAAAGTCAGAAAACAAGCCAAAGCGGTAGAAACTATAATACACTTGGTGTTTCATCGTTTGATTATTACCTAAATTGGTAAGCAAAGAGATATTCACATTATTTCTTCCGGTAGATCCACCTTCGCTATTGCTGATACTTCCAAAGCGCGAAATCAATCCTTGTTTAACAGCGCGATCAGGAATTTGTCCAGACGCATTCCAGCGCGAGGAAAATGTTGAAGCCGAAAAACTCAAGATGTTTTTTTCGTTGATTTGGCCTGTGTATTTTGCAAAAACATTCAACCGCGAAAAATGCTGCGGCATATCGAAATACGCATCCGAATAATTGTACTCTGCCGCGATGTAAGCATGTTCTGTTGCTTTCGAAAGCAAATGTTTGCCACGCAATAAATCAACCATTGCCAAACCGCGCCAAGTGTTAAAATCGCCAACACCAAATCGAATCATGCTTTTGTCGAGCGCATTTTTGGTAAAAAACTCGCCAGCACCCGAAGTGGTGAAATCGCCAAATCGGGCGTTGTACGGCCCTTTTACAGCATTTAAACGATCAACGGTTTCTGGAATCACAAAATGGAAATCGGCATAACCTTGGCCGTGCGCATGCGAAACCATATTGACGGGCATACCATCAACCGAAACAAAAAAATCAGTGCCATGATCTGCGTCAAAACCACGTAAAAAAATCTGCTCCGCTTTTCCTCCTCCCGCATGCTGTGCAATGAAAAGGCCCGGAACCAACGTCAGCAAATCTTGCGAAGAATTGGTCGGACGCAATTGCACATCAATGCGATTGATGGCAGACATCGACTGGCCTATATCATTGGCTTCAATGGCCACTTCGCGCAACTGGATATTTTTCGATCGTAAAACAAACGTAATGGGTGAATTTTCATTTTCAGAAATTTCGATAGTTTGCTTCAAGGTTTCGTAACCAATACACGAAACGAGAATCGTTTGTTTCCCAATCGGAAGTTTACACCAGTTGAATTGGCCGAGTGCGTTGCTACTCGTTCCGAACGAAGTTTGGTCAATGTGGAGAAGAACTCCAGGAATGGCCTGTTTTGTTGCTGAATCGATTACAGATCCTGTAATACACGTTGTTTGTGCTTGAAGCGATCTTGTCAAGCAACACGAAAGAAGCAGCAGCAACATATATGCCGCAGAGCAGAATTGTTTTTTCATAAACCGGAAAAATTAAATGAGTGAGGAGTGCGTAAAAAACTCAACTCAACATTCCGGTGGAGGCGTATGATTGAAAGGGAAAAAGTCCATTTGTTTGGGGCTTACAAATGGCTGATGGTGAAGGTCAGCATCAGGTAATCGAGCAAAAGATAAAGCGATACTGGGCGTATGCGCATCGGCAAAAATACTTTTTACAGATTTGGTCTGATTTTTTTCTTGTTGTTGGTCATCAAATGTTTCTTCGGCCATTTCGACGTGCATGTGAAAATGACCATGTTCTTCGTGAACGGTAACGATATGCTGCATTTCCCAGAAACAATGCGCCAATGTATCTTCTACAAGCGGCCCGAGAGGTTTAAAAATACTCAAGACATAAACCGCCAAAAGCAGACGGAATACAAGTTGAGTAGTTTGTTTGGAGAACCTCATTCCTTAAATACGAGATTTATATGATTACGGATTTACCCTTCTAAAAAATAAGTATTAAAGTTGAGTGCGTTTTCCGCGCGCGAAATGCCTACGCAGATAAGAGCGTAAGATTGGGTGAGATGATGAATTGGAGAATTGGCGATTTGGAGAATTGGTGATTTTGTGAATTACCAATTTGCCAATTCACCAACTGCGCGAAAGCCTGTGCGGTCTCTTGTCTCACGTCTCACGTCTAGCGTCTCATGTCTGCGCAGACAAAAGCGGGAAGCAAATCTCATGTCTAAAAAAAAACGAGCGAAGCGAGTCAAAGAAAAATAATACTTCTACACATTTCAATACCGAGTCTTCAGCTTGAAATTCAAACGTTAGAGATTAAAAAAATGTCCGTTCTATTACCCAATACAAAGCAATTACCGCAATCGCAATCGAAGCCGGAACAACAATCCGTTTGCGGTACCACGATTTTCCACTAAACCATTTACCAACCAGCCACCAAGCTGCCATCAAAATCATCAACTGCCCAACTTCTACACCCACATTAAAACAAATCAAGGCCGTAAAAAATTGCTTCTGCGGCAAACCTACTTCCGAGAGTGCCCCCGCAAAACCCATCCCATGAATCAGTCCAAATACAAAAATGATGATTAAGCGCGAAGGCTTTAACTGATCCGAAATCACATTTTCCAACGCCACAAACATAATTGATAAGGCAATGATCGGCTCAACCAAATGTGCTGGTGGATTAATCAACCCATAAGCTGTAATGCCAAGCGTAATCGTATGCGCCACCGTAAATGCCGTGGCTTGCAACAACATGTTTTTGAGTTTTGAATTGAGCAAAAACAAACACAGCACAAATAAAATATGGTCAAAACCATACGGGAAAATATGCAGAAACCCCGATTGCAAATACGTCCAAGCAATTTCCGTCTTCGATAGCTTCGCCATCTGATCATCGATGGCATGCGCAAACGAAAATTGAGGGAGTAGGACAAAAATGAATATTACCCAACATGATTTGGGCACACGCACGAAAAGGTGAGAAATACTACGAAGCAATTGCATACGGTGCAATCTCGGTTTTTAAATCCACATCTAAAAATGGATTTTGTTTCAAAGCCCGTTGAATCAACAAAACGCCTGCGTCTTTTTGGCCGCTTTTGATTTTAATTAACCCTGCGCGCGCCAGTAAAATTGGATTCGCACAATTCGTACGCAAGGCCTGGTCGATATGTTTTGCTGCTTCGGCATAATTTCCTTTTTTATAATTTACCCAAGCCATTGTTTCGCATACATCAATGTTTTTTGGCCTACGCTCAAACTCAATTTTAGCATGTGCCAACGCACTGTCATACTGCGCTGTTTTGATAAACGCATACGCCAATTCTTTATCGGCATAATGTCCATGTCCTTCCACTTCTTCATCTACAGAACCCATCGGACTCAACATCAGAACTACTTTTTGTGCCGAGCTTTTTGATTTTTCTCCTTGCTTAGCCAAACGATACAAATCGGTTAATTCATCCTGAAAAGAAAATTCAGCCATGATTGAACCCGCTTGCTCATAATACTTAATCGCCTCGGTATAATTTCCTTTTGCTTTTTCAATTTTACCCAAACCGGCCAGCGCATACGGGTAAGATGCACGTTCCGCCAATGCGATTCCATACTGCAACTGTGCGCTATCCAATTGTCCGGTCGATTCGTATAAATGCGCTAAAATCATGCGCGCCCATTCGGTTTGTTCCATGCCCGGATAGCCCGAAGCAACAGCTAATTTCATCACTTGAATAGCACCCGGATAATCGCCATAAATTTCGCGTAAATAGGAAACACGCGAATACGAGCGAATGTCTGGACGAAGGCTTACCATTTTATCGGCCATAACCACAGCCTCCTCGTAATTTCCAAGTTCTACATGCGCATCGCAAAGCAAGCCATAAACCGACGCTTTTGTATTGACCAACTCCTGAGCCTTTTTAGCAACAACTAACGCATCCGAAAAATGATGTTGCGAAAGTAAGACCGTTGCCTTGCCACAAATCGCATCAACATTGGTAGGCTCATTGGCAATCACATCATCAAGCAACGTCAATGCTGCTTGATCGTAATGCGCATGATCGCCCGTAATGCGCGACTCTTCAATGTAAGCAAGCGCCAATTGCAGTTTCGATTTAAAATCTTTTGGATTTGTTTCTATCGCAGCAATCAACGATTGCATTTGTTGGCGTGTGCTTATCCATTCCGGCGATTGTGCCAATACACCTGTGCGTTCTTTGTATGTGGGCAATTTTGCCTCCGATTTTTTCGAAAACAAAACAATCAACATAAAGAGAATGCCTGTAAAAGCAATTAAGATCGGGTAGCGATTTTTGCGCATGTTATTTTTTGATAATGCGAATGTAAAAAATGGAAGGCCGGCGTAACAGAACCGACCTTCCATTAAGTTGCAACGTTATTTCTGAACCGTCATTTTAATCGACTGTACATTTTTGCTGCTCGTTGCCAGCGTTGCAATGTAAATACCCGCAGGTACATTGCTTGTATTCCATTTTACTTCATACGTTCCTGCTTGCTGAGAACCTTCGGCTAGTGTTGCCACTTTTTTGCCGCTGATGTCATAAACAGTAATCGAGATTTTATCATTCTCTGATAAGTGATACTTGATGGTTGTTGATTCAACAGCCGGATTTGGATAGTTCTGCATCAACATCGCTGATGGAGCACTAACGCCAATTCCAAAACCTTCGCTACCTGTAATGATGTTTGTTGGACCACCACATTTTCCGAAACCTTCCCAAGGTGTTTGTACATAAGGGAAGTTTGGTTTGAAAGTCGTATCGTTTTGTTCGATACCTGTGGTGTAAGTCAATACATCCAGCAAATCTTGTGTTACCGGATTACCGCTTACGAAATCGTCATACCACAAACCAATCGCTGCGAGAGCAACACCGCTCACCGCTTGCAATTCGATGCGTGTAACATCGTCTTCCAAACGACGACCATTCGGGAAACCATCCATGTTCGGAATCCACTGCAAGCTTGCGTTTTGGTTGTAAGCCGGATCGGTAAGACCGAGTACCGCGCACTGCACAATACCGAGCGAACTGAATTGTGGGTGGTTGCGTGGTGTAACAGGAACCGCCATGTTCAAGCGCAACATATCGCCAAAAGTTGGCAAGAAGTTGTTGATGAATGGTTTTCCAACCGCCAACGGGTTACCATTTTTTCCGGTAGCCAATTGGTATGGAGCAAGATTCGGAACACCGGTATAGAAAATAGGAAGCAGATCGACTGAACGTGGTTTTCCTTGACGGAGGAGGTAGTTACCAAACAAGTTGGTATCGAGTGCAGTGCCAGCACCACCATTGGTAGCGCGGATTGGCCACAAACCATCGTGTGTATTTCCGAAGTCGAACGACTGGAGCGAATTGCGTTGAATGCGAAGCGCAGACAAAGCAGGAACAGCATTTCCAAACAACGAAGCATCCATGTACAAACCAAGTTCAGGATTGCAGAAATAATCTTCCATTGCAGGATCTTCGGTATAAGGCGTAAGTGCATTCCAACGGTCTTTATCGCCAATTGGAATAACTGCTTCATTGGTCAATGGCATACCTAAACGCGATACTTGAATCCAGTTGCCTGAATACGTTTCTGTACCATTTGCATTTAATGTACGCACTTGTTGACGGCTAGCCGAAGCCCATACACCAATGATGTAATCGCTGTCGAGAATGTTTGCAGCCGCAGAAACGGGTTGACCATTTTTCTGCAAAGTGGCAATTGGAATTTTCAACGCAATGGAGTGGATGTTTTTGCAAGCCACACCATCTTCAGGAGCGTTTACACCAGTTCCGCCTGCACGCGTTTGACCAAGATCGAAAATACCGCCGAGGTCAACGAAGAATGGATCGTCGGCAGGGCCGCAATACACTACTTCGTTTCCACCGCCTGTTGCATTGACAATGGCCGAATTGATAAGTGCATCGTAGTTTGCTGCACCCAAACCAACTGTTGGATCGCTGATGGAGCGAGGTCCAATGTTTGGCGGAGGAACTTGTCCGTTGCTTACAATCGTCGTAAATGGACCATTGTTGATACTTTTTTCAGCCGTATAAGTTGTTTTCAGGTTTTGTTGTCCTAAACGAATATTGAAAAACGTTGTCGGATCCTGATTGACTTTGCTGAAAGTAAAACGATAGGTGATATCGTCGCCCGTTGTTCCGTCGTTTTCGATATGAATCTCATACCGAATATTTTCGCCGAAAGAAGCGTAGTTTGGTCCGCCCTGCGGCAGTTGGAGCGGAACGTAGTTTGCAATGATGGTGACGGTATTGGTATCGTCAGGACTTCTGAACGCATATAGATCCGTATTGTCTGTTAGTGGATCATTTGCGATCATCGGTGCTTCGCGGTGGCTGGAGGCTTCCACGTAGGAATCCTGCGCACTCAAATTGAACAAGCCAATGGCTGCCGCCGTTACGCCTGTCAACACGAAGAGTGATGGAGTGAGTATCTTTTTCATAGTTGTCTTTTCAGAAAATGTTTATTGTCCGCTATGATTGGCGTAACCTTCCCAAGGAGCTTGTACATAAGGGAAGTTTGGTCTGAATGTAGTGTCGTTTTGCTCTACACCTGTGGTGTAACCCAATACACCCAAAAGGTCTGGCGTAACCGGATTTCCACTAACGAAATCGTCATACCACAAACCAATAGCAGCAAGAGCAACACCGCTCACCGCTTGCAATTCGATGCGTGTAACATCGTCTTCCAAACGACGACCATTCGGGAAACCATCCATGTTCGGAATCCACTGCAAGCTTGCGTTTTGGTTGTAAGCCGGATCGGTAAGACCGAGTACCGCGCACTGCACAATACCGAGCGAACTGAATTGTGGGTGGTTGCGTGGTGTAACAGGAACCGCCATGTTCAAGCGCAACATATCGCCAAAAGTTGGCAAGAAGTTGTTGATGAATGGTTTTCCAACCGCCAACGGGTTACCATTTTTTCCGGTAGCCAATTGGTATGGAGCAAGATTCGGAACACCGGTATAGAAAATAGGAAGCAGATCGACTGAACGTGGTTTTCCTTGACGGAGGAGGTAGTTACCAAACAAGTTGGTATCGAGTGCAGTGCCAGCACCACCATTGGTAGCGCGGATTGGCCACAAACCATCGTGTGTATTTCCGAAGTCGAACGACTGGAGCGAATTGCGTTGAATGCGAAGCGCAGACAAAGCAGGAACAGCATTTCCAAACAACGAAGCATCCATGTACAAACCAAGTTCAGGATTGCAGAAATAATCTTCCATTGCAGGATCTTCGGTATAAGGCGTAAGTGCATTCCAACGGTCTTTATCGCCAATTGGAATAACTGCTTCATTGGTCAATGGCATACCTAAACGCGATACTTGAATCCAGTTGCCTGAATACGTTTCTGTACCATTTGCATTTAATGTACGCACTTGTTGACGGCTAGCCGAAGCCCATACACCAATGATGTAATCGCTGTCGAGAATGTTTGCAGCCGCAGAAACGGGTTGACCATTTTTCTGCAAAGTGGCAATTGGAATTTTCAACGCAATGGAGTGGATGTTTTTTACACCAACACCATCGAGTGGATTATTGCCAGCACGTGTTTGACCAAGATCGAAAATACCACCAAGGTCAACGAAGAATGGATCGTCGGCAGGGCCGCAATACACCACTTCGTTTCCACCGCCAGTTGCGTTTACAATGGCAGAAGTCATGAGTGCATCGTAGTTTGCTGCACCCAAACCAACTGTTGGATCGCTGATGGAGCGAGGCCCAATGTTTGGAGGAGGAACTGTTCCGTTGCTCACAATGGTTGTGAATGGACCAGCATTGATACTTTTTTCAGCCGTATAAGTTGTTATCAGGTTTTGTTGTCCTAAACGAATGTTGAAAAACGTTGTCGGATCCTGATTGACTTTGCTGAATGTGAAGCGATACGTGATGTCGTCGCCCGCTGTTCCGTCGTTTTCGATATGAATCTCATACCGGATGTTTTCGCCGAAAGAAGCGTAGTTTGGTCCGCCCTGCGGCAGTTGAAGCGGAACGTAGTTTGCAATGATCGTAACCGTGTTGGTGTCGTCAGGACTTCTGAACGCATACAGATCCGTATTATCGGCGAGTGGATCATTTGCGATCATCGGAGCCTCACGGTGGCTGGAGGCTTCCACATAGGAATCCTTTGCTTCTATACTGTACAAGCCAATAGCTGCCGCTACCAGACCTGTTGCACCAAGAAGCATTCGTGTAGGTTTTTTCATGATGATTGAAAAAGGTGTGAAATCTTCAGACTGCTGTTGCCCAATTACAACCACATACGCAAAAAGGTACACGGCGGATTTAGACAAGAAGAAAAAAGGATAAAATTTAAACAGGCTTTAATGGACAAAACGGAACGAGCGGCTTTCATGGGAGGGAAATGGACTAGGCTCGTCTGCAAAGAGAATACACGAAATTTGGCCAACAATTTGATTTTCACCTACAAAACCCCAGAATCGCGAATCAAGGGAATTGTAACGGTTGTCGCCTAAAACAAAGTAATAGTTCTGTTGAAACGTATATGTTTTAGTCAATTTCCCATCCAGAAAAAAACTGGAATCTTTTTGTGTCAGTTTATGTCCTTCGGCTTCAATTATCTTTTTGTAAAGCAAGGTGTTTTTTTCCGTTAATAAAATACTTGATCCTACTTTAGGAATCCATAAAGGTCCAAATTGATCGATGTTCCATCGGATTCTTGCCGAATTTGGAAAGATAACGGGCGAATACTGTGAAGAATCGTTGATGAGACGTGTTACCGAAAGTGCTGCCGCTTGTTGTGGTGTTAACAAAACCGTCATGCTTTCGTAAGTGGGAACACTATGCGGAGAAGGTTGTAGTTGATCGAGCAACTCGGGAACTATTTTGTTCTCTCCAAAAATAAGTTTGTATTGCAGTAATAAGTCGATCGTTGCTAAGTCTTTTTTGCCGTTGATAAATACTTCGGCATTATGGAGTGAAAACGTATCGCCGGGTAGTGCCACACAACGTTTTGCAAATACTTCTTGCGCCAGTGTTTGTTCATTCAGGTGTTCAAAAGCAATGACATCATTGCGCGCAACATCGTTGAACCAGTATGCCGCTTTGTAGATTAACAATTGATCGCCTTCCATCAACGCGGGTCGCATGGATGTGGTATGAATACTAGAAATTTGAAAAAGAAAAACACGCAATAGAATATAAGAAACAAACAGCGCGAGCGCACATACGAGTAAACGCTTGCCCCATTTTTGCTGAAATGAAGTTTTTTTATTTTCGTCAGGCACGCTTTCGTTCACAGGTGAAATATCTTTAGAGCAAGATTAACAAAAAGTTTGAGTAACAAATAAAATTTGTATTGAAATACGAAAATACGACTACAATGGATTTTAGATTGTTTACTTTCGCGACTTAGGCCCAACTAAATGTGTGTAAAATGAATTGTCCGCATTGTCAGCATCCATTGATCGGAGCAACGGAATCAGATTTTTTTCTTTGCGTGTTCGATGCTCAGGCGTTTGTGCTTTCGTCCGAAACGGGGGAGTTGATGGTGTTGAAATCGCCTAATGAAACAATCAAACAGGCCATGCAGTTTGTTTGTGTTGACAAGAAAGTTTTTGCTGCTAAATTGTTTAATCAAGAACAAACCGTTTCGAGAATTTCAGTTCGGGCATCATTGAAAGCCTTGTCTGAAATGATACAAGATGCTGCTGCTTGTCCAGAGCATGAGAAATCGGTGTCGCTTCAAATGCACCTTGTTATGTTTTGGATCATGGCTGTTTTGAGCTTGGTCTCTTTTTGGGCCGTTGTCAAGCTATCGTGGTTGTTTATATTTCCAGCACTTATTTTTTTCCTCTTGATGTATGCCGGCCAAAGCATATACCGGCGTATCCGAAAAATAAAAATGAAACGTAGTTCGGGTGGAACATTACTTCGTGGTGTTATCCGAGCGTATGTTCAAATTGGAAATGATAAAACGGGTACTGGAAAATTTTTAGCTTGTGCGGTAGCGGTTCAATTGCCCGATGAACAAGAGGAATCGGTACACATGCAACTTATTCATGTAGCGCAAAATGCATCGTTTAATTCATCAGATGCTTGGGTCATGCGCTGGCGTGGAGGGGAGAAATTGTTTTTTGATTTCCCAATGAAAAAATTCTGAATTGATCTTGTGTTTTTTAACCGCAAAGAGCGCATTTTTTTAACCGCAAAGACCGCAAAGTTTTTCGCAAAGAGCGCAGAGATTTTTTTACCGCAACGATTTTTTTACTGCAAAGAGCGCATTTTTTTAACCGCAAAGACCGCAAAGTTTTTCGCAAAGACCGCAGAGATTTTTTTGACCGCAAAGGGCGCATTTTTTTAACC
>JAAFIA010000081.1 GCA_013298545.1 Bacteroidota bacterium
CGTTTAAGTTTGCATGCCAGTTACCACCAATAGAACCTATCAAAAGAAGACAACTTGCAAAAGAATGTCTCGATAGTTACTCACCTACTTCAAAAGAACAATTAACGGCGTTAGCACAAGCTAAAATTGCATTTGTAGAAGGTTTATTACAACTCGTTGCTGATTTCAGGTGTAAAGCATTTGCCTCAATCATTTCGCCCGAATTTGATCGACAAGAAGTTACTGATTTTTTACGAAAAGATTATGTTTATTTGTTTGAACGATACTTTTATTTCTTAGAGGATAAACCAAACGAGCCTTCTGGTATTGTAGTTTTCGATGAAACTGAAAAAACGCAAAGTCAAAAATTGATTTATCAAATCGAATCGTATTTTAAGAAAACAAGTAATGGTAGAGAACGATCGAGTCTTGTTATACCAGAACCACTTTTTGTGCATAGCGACTTGACAACTGGTGTTCAAATTGCGGATCTTATTGCTTATATTATTTCTTGGGGAATGAGACTTAATGGAATGGTTGGTAATAAAAGAGATGATCTTTTACCTTTTGTTGAACTGATCAAACCTCTTCGATATAGAACCGTTCGCGAAATTGGGGATGTTGCAGAGCACGAAATATGGAGTATTCAATACATAAAATAAAAAAAGGCAGTGCTAGTTTCCTAACAAAGCCTCCAATACAAAGATAAGTAATTTTCAGGAAATCAATAAAATTTATTTGCAAATTTCACGCTTTTAACCAAAAAAAATGCCTTTTCACAATTCCTGAACCCGTAAGAAAAAAAGAAATCCCCCACCCCGCCCCCAAATTTTTCGGTACATTTGAACATGATCTCTTCTCGATTCTTACTGGCCATCCTTTTCGCTTCCGTTATCGGTATCGCCAGTTGCAAGCGCGACAACCCCTTTTGGGATACGGGTATTGTTGCTCCAATCCTTAACGCATCGCTCACCATTGACGATATTCTCCCCGATTCGCTCCTTGAAACCGGATCGAATGGCGAAATTTCGGTGGTCTATGAAACAAAGTTTATCGGCCTCTCCGATACGCTCTTCAACATCCCCGATACAACCATTGATACAGCGTTTCACATTCCGTTTTTCTCGCTTTTTCTACAACCTGGCGGACTCATCACGCCCAATAATTCATACCAACAAACCAAATACAGCCTCAATGGGGTAGAAATTGTTGCCGGAAAATTGCGCAGCGGAACCATGTACCTCTTGCTCCGAAACGATGTGATGCGCCGCATCAGTTTCCGTTACGAAATTCCGAGTGCCACATTCAATGGCGTTCCGTTTGATACCACCATCATCATTCCGGCGGCGGTCAACACGACAACGCCTTCTTATATTTCCGCAACGATTGATCTTGCCGGCTACGATTTAGATATGACGGGCTTGCAAAACAACATTTCAAACACACTCGTTGTGCGTTACGAAGCACGTATTGACCCAACGGAAAGTTCGGGCATTACCATTATTCCTGCCGATACAGTTGGCATTGCGTCTTCGTTTACAGGTGTTGTTCCTGAATTTATTCGCGGTTATTTCGGTTCGAGCACCATTGCCATTGGTCCAGAAACAACCAATTTCAATTTGTTTCAACGCATTCAATCGGGAAGCATTGGCCTCGAAGCGTTGAACATGGAATTGGTTTTAGAAAATTATGTGGGCATGGATGCGCGCGTTACACTCAATGATATTTGGTCAACCAATTCGCAAACAGGCAATACGGTTCACCTCAATGCACCCATGATGGATCAGCCCATCAATGTAGATCGGGCTTCGTATTCTTTTGGATTTCCGCCTTCGGTTCCTTGGACGCAAACCTACACGCTCAACAACAGCAATTCGAATGCGCGTGCCTTGGTCGAAAATCTGCCGGATCAATTGGGCTATGATGTAACGCTTGTAACCAATCCGCTCGGCAATGTTTCGGGTAATAACGATTTCTTTTTTGTCGATTGGGCTTTCAACGGCAAACTTCGTGTTGAACTTCCACTTTCGTTTTTTGCCAGCAACATAACCTTGTCGGATACGATCGACTACGATTTTACAACGGTCGAAAACAAAGAAGATATTCTGAAAGGAACCTTGACCATGACAGCTGAAAATGGTTTTCCGTTTGATGCGCAAATTCAATTGTACTTGATGGATGTAAACGGAACAATCATTGATTCGTTAATCGCCATGCCGAATAATATTTTATCGGCGCCAACAACAACGAGTGGCTCACACATTGTTGCAAACGGACAAACCACTTCGCAGTTGCTGATTCCGTTGAATGAACAACAAACGCAGAATTTATTTTTCTATAACCGCATCATGATTAAGACGCGTTTTAATACAACTGGCGCGCCTTCGTATGTGCAGATTTACAACACCAATAAAATTGATTTTCGTTTGACTGCCGATTTCGATTATCGGGTCAATAATTGATGCGTATGAAATTTAGAAACTCCTTTTTTATTGCCGGACTTTTTTTCGGATCAACCGCATTTGCACAAGATCCGATGGAAACTTATTTTCTCTGGCCATCAGGGCAAAATGTTGCAACCAAAGTACAAACGTGGGCCTCGTACAGTACGGGTTCAGATATGCTGACGAATGGGTTTGTAAATAAACTGTATTTGGGTGGTTATATCGACGATGGCTTGAAATCGTCTGTGATGAAGCGGCAAAACAGTTACAATATTGTTGGCGCAACGGCTGATCTTGGTGTTGCGGGTGTTTTTCGTTTCCGCAAACCGGATGTTGTTGGTGATGGTGTTACACAAATTTCGCATAAGCATTTCATGAGCATTCGGGTGCGCGACCGTTACCGTTTGGATGGTGCATTTGGTCCAGAAGCATTTCAATTGGCGTTTTATGGGAATCGTCCGTTTCGTGGACAAACAGCGGATTTAAGCGATATAAAATTTCGCTTTTTGCATTGGCAACAGGTGCAATTACAAATTCCACTTTCCAATACAACAGGCATTGGCCTCTCAGTCTTGAAAGGCGAATCGTTTTTCAAAGGCGAAACGCGAAAAGCAAATTTGTTTACCGATCCAAATGGGTATGCCTTGAATGTGAATGCTGATTTTACGTATCAGATGAGCGATACGGCGAAGTCAAGTTTTAAAGCATGGCATGGAACGGGTGCTTCGCTTGATTTGTACCAAAGTTTCTACTTCGGGATGGATCAAAATTATGTGCTTCATTTAGCGGCTAGCGATATTGGTTTCATTAAATGGTCGGGACAGTCGCAAACGTTTCAAAAAGACACCTCGTTTAGCTATACAGGCTTTACGATTGATGATTTAACAAATCTGAATGATTCATCGTTTGCTGGCTTATCAACCGATTCGCTTTTGCCAACGGCGCAATTTAAATCGGTAACCACATGGCTTCCGGCAACGTTGCAAGCCACCTTTTTAATCCGCAGCGAGGGCAAATGGAATGGCATGGCACGAGCGAGTTTGTATCCCAATTCGACAGCGCGTCCGGAATTGAAAATGACGGCTATGTGGAAACCGAATAAACATTTTGGGTTGCGTACATCGGTTGCTGTTGGTGGCTTTTCGCGCTTTCGCATTCCGATTGAAACGGAAATCGCATTTGCGAGAAAGATCTATGTGCGCGGGGGCATCGACAATGCGCTTGCGTTTATAGTTCCTGATAAATCGGGCGGGCAGGGTGCATTTGTTTCGCTCACGTATTCGTTTGAACGGGGTTATTCGAATTAAGTATGAATACAAAACAAGAAGGCTTTTCGGACGCCGTCCAAATGAGCAACAAAAATAAGGGCATAAAAAAACCCGGCTTCATCACCAGCATCGTGCCTTTTGGGCGACTGGGAGAGGAAGTACCGGGACTGCTGATGCAAAGATAAGAAATGTAGTACAAAGTGTAATACAAAAACATGAAATATTTTTCAATATTAACATTAATATATCTGCTGTTGCACGAGTTGAATAGTAAAATATGAATTAATTACTGCATTATGGAACTAATGGATCGTCTCGAATTTGAAAAATCGTTCTCCAAGGAGCGCATGGGAAGGTATTTCAACCAATGGAATGACGATGAGAAAGCATTGCTTCATTACCAATGGAATATCCGCTTGTCAGAATCATTTTATCCTGTTTTATCTGTTTATGAAGTTGCGCTTCGCAATAGTCTAGATCGTGAATTAACGCGAATGTTTGGAACAAATGAATGGTATAATAACTTATCGAGTACACCTGGCTTACGTGATTTAGCAAAAGAAATCACTCGGGCGATCAATCATATTTCAAAAAGAGGTGAACTCATTACTGCACCAAAGGTTGTAGCCGAATTAAATCTTGGTTTTTGGACGCGTCTTTTCAATACCGAATACGAATTAATTCTGTGGAAAGAATTGCGCAAAGCATTTCCATATATGCCCAAATCCGACCGCAAACGTGCAAACGTATCTTCATCATTGAATCGTATTCGAAGTTTTCGTAATCGTATTTATCACAACGAAGGCATTGCTTGGGATTTAACAGAATTGGAAAAGCAGCACCTTAATTTATACCAAACGTTAGGTTGGTTAAACAAGCGTTTGCCTCAATATGTTGGAGCGATTGATCGTTTCCAAACCATATTTCCACAAGTAAAAATTGATTTGTCTAAACACATCACCTCATGAAACGCATTCTCTTCCTCGTATTGTATAGCATTGCTATTTTCTCTTCAGCGCAAAGTAGCCAGCAATTCCTTCAAATATATGGCGGCAATGCCAACGAGTATGCCTACTCAGTGCGGCAAACATTCGATCTGGGGTATGCGTTGGGTGGCTCTACCAGTTCTATTGGAAATGGCGTGAGCGATGGTTGGTTGGTAAAAACCGATTCATTGGGGTTGGTGCAATGGGCCAAAACCTACGGTGGCGGCAATGTCGATATTATTCGGTGTTTGCGCCAATTGCCGGATAGCGGCTATGTGCTTGCTGGATTTTCAAATTCTTCGGGGCATGGCGGGTATGATGGTTGGCTCTTGCGAACCGATAAACTGGGCGATACGCTTTGGACAAGGCATTTCGGAACGAGCAACTGGGACTTTTTCTATTCGTTCACCATCACCCCGACCAACGAAATTGTAGCGGTTGGTGGCACGTATGGCCTTGGATTAGGCGATCAAGATTTGTGGATTGTAAAAACGGATATGAATGGCGATACGCTTTGGACACGCACACTGGGCGGCGCAAAATTTGACGAAGCGCGAGGCATCTGTGTACTCAACGACTCAACGTATGCGGTTTCTGGTGTTACCAAAAGTTGGGGTGATACACTCGGCGATGCGTGGCTCATTCACTACGAAACCAATGGCGATACACTTTGGGCAAGAACTGCGGGGCAACCGAATCATCCAGACGAAGCGTATGGCCTTGCAAACAATTTTACCAACAACCGCATTATTGTAGCGGGCAAAACGGCATCTGTCAATGGCGATTGGGAATTGCGGATCCAAACGTATGATGTATTTGGTGCAATCACATTTACCAATGTACTCAACTATCAAGACGATGATTGGATGGAGTCGGTGGCGGTTCATCGCCACGGTGGTTATGCTGTTGTAGGAACAACATACACCAATGTTGGTGGCGGCTATGGCGATTTCTATGTGTTTCGTGATGATCAAACATGGTATTACACAACGTTTGGAACCATCCGGCAAGAAGAAGCCTATGCCATTGACACCACACGCGACAAAGGATATATTGCTTGTGGCTTTTCAAAAGGATCGAGCAATAACAACGCTGAGGTATTGCCCAATATGTTTCTGGTAAAAATTGATTCTACGGGCGCTTCTACAACGGCTTTAGCGCTTCAGGAAATCCCAGATGCTCGCGGAAGTCTTGCTACGCTTGCATACCCCACTCCCGCAACAGATGAAATCAATATTACGGTTTCGGGCGATGTACGTTTTGACGAACTGGAAATACGTGTCTTTGATTTGTCGGGGCGGCTGGTTTTAGCAGAAAAAAATCCGGCTTGGGCCATACGTTCCCCCACCCTCGCCCACACGCAACTGTCAACCGCTTCCCTTCCCGCCGGAACATACTTCTACACCATTCAAAACGGAAACCAACAAAGCGGTACAGGAAAAATTATCCTCGTTCGGTAACTTATTACAAGCCAAACAACCCTTTATTCAAGGCTTGCAAACACGCCTTCTTGTAAGACGATTCGATCAAGATCGATACATTGTGTTCGCTTCCGCCATACGAAATCATGCGGATCGGAATTTCTTGTAACGAATTGAAAATGCGTAGCGCATGGCCTTTGGTATCGCGGCCAAAATTGCCCACGATACACACAATCGTCTGATCGCGATCCACATCAACACTCCCAAACGCTTCCAATTCGTGTACGAGCTGTTCGAGATGCGTAGCGTTATCAATCGTAACAGAAACAGCAACTTCTGATGTGGTAATCATATCAATCGGTGTCTTCCAACGCTCAAATACTTCAAATACCGAACGTAAAAAACCGTGAGCCAATAACATGCGCGCAGAGCGAATGCGAATGGCCGTAATGCCATCTTTTGCCGCAACCGCTGTTACCCGATCTGGCACTTGCGCTCCGGCAATGCATGTACCGCGCGCTTCGGGTTGCATCGTATTCAATAAACGAACGGGAACGCCACGTTTTTGAGCAGGAAGCACACAAGTAGGATGTAAAATTTTTGCCCCAAAATAAGCCAACTCTGCGGCTTCATCGAAGCTCAATTCATGAACAGGAAAAGTCTTCTCCACAATACGCGGATCGTTGTTGTGCATGCCATCAATATCCGTCCATATCTGAATTTCTTCCGATCGTAACGCCGCACCAAGTAACGTAGCCGTGTAATCGCTGCCGCCGCGTTTCAGGTTATCAATTTCGCCAAACGCATTGCGGCAGATATAGCCTTGTGTGATGAATAAATCAATACCTGCATGTTTGTCCAATTCACGTTTTACATGCGTTTCGATGTAGTCAAGATCTGGCTCATCATTAGCATCCAAGCGCATAAAATTTAAGGCTGGCAATAAAGCCGAACGCAACTGAATTTCTTCTAAATGAAACTGAACCAAAGCCGTACTCAACAATTCGCCTTGCGCCAGAATGGCTTTCTCTTCGTTTGCAGTAAATAAATCGATGGTGAAACTGCGTATAAAACTAAAATGTTCGGCCACCAATTCCAAACCACTTTGCGTTCCTTTTTCTGTTGCAAAAAGTTCGGCAACGACGTTTTTATACTGTGCTTCCAGCGCGTCGAGCTGCGTATTGGCTTGGACATGATTCTTTTCGTAAAGCGATTGGGCTATCGCCACGAGTGCATTGGTTGTTCCCGACATGGCCGAGAGCACAACAATTTTAGGCTTACGGTCGTTTATCAGAGGTACCAACGCTTTCATGCGTGATGCTGAACCAACCGATGTGCCACCAAATTTTAAAATGTACATAGCATCTTTTACTAGATGCACAAAAGTGCAGATTTTTCAGCTCACAAAACGTTACATTTTTTAACAATCCATTTTTGAAAGCTACTTATTTTACCCCCTCACCAGCGACAGAAAATAGTATCTTTGAACCTCAATCTACTTATGCTTTCCTTATTCTTAAAAGAAATACGAAGTTTCCTCAGCTCCCTGATCGGCTACATTGCGATTGTGGTGTTTTTGTTGGCTATTGGTTTTTTTATGTGGATCGTTAAAGGCGATCAAAATGTGCTCGACAATGGATTTGCCAGTCTGGATACGCTTTTTGCGATTGGTCCTTGGATTTTCCTTTTTCTCATTCCGGCCATTACGATGCGTTCGTTAGCGGATGAAAAAAAATCGGGTACAATTGAGTTGCTTCTCACCCGCCCGCTTACCGATTTGCAAATTGTGCTTGCCAAATATGCTGCTGGATTTATACTGGTGTTGTTTTCCCTTATTCCTACACTCATCTATTTTTACAGCATTTGGCAACTTGGTGCAAAACCAGGCAATATTGATACGGGCGGTACGTGGGGTTCGTATATTGGCTTACTTTTTTTAGGTTCTTCTTTTGTATCGATTGGTATTTTCGCCTCTTCGCTTACCGATAGCCAGATCATTTCATTCATTCTTGCTTTTGCGTTTTGCTTTTTGTGTTATACCGGATTTGAGCAACTCAGTTCACTCGATTTGTTTGGTCGTGCCGATACGTTCATCGAATCGCTTGGCATCAATTACCACTACAATTCAATGAGTCGTGGTGTTCTTGACACGCGCGACATGATTTATTTCCTGAGTATTAATGCGTTGTTTATTCTTCTGACGAAAGTTCGTTTGCAGAGCCGCAAGTGGTAATCCTGAAATATACGAGACACTTGAAACCATCTAAAAATAAGCGTTCCGATTTAATTAACCTGCTACTTGGTGTTGCAGTGGTGATTTTATTGAATGTTGTTTCTCAATTTGCCTTTACGCGTTTCGACTTAACGTCTGAAAAACGATTTACCCTTGCGGGCGTTACCGAAAACATGCTCGATAGCCTCGACGATGTTGTTTTCTTCCGCGTCTATTTAGAAGGCGATTTTCCGCAAGGAGCGGGTGGTTTTAAACGCCTACGCGATGAAACGCGTTTAATGCTTGATGAGTTTCGGGCCATTGCAGGCGATAATATTCAGTACGAATTCATCAATCCATCTGAATCGGACGAAAAGAAAAAACGCGACGCCTTTTACAAACAACTTGTCGATAAAGGATTGCGTCCGTTTAATTTGCAAGTGCCAACGGAAGACGGTAAAACAGAACAAATCATTTTTCCTGGAATTATTGCTTCGTATAAAGGCCGCGAGTTTCCGGTTACCTTACTCAGTTCGCGTAAAGCTGAAACACCTGACCAACAACTCAACAACTCCGTTGAAGAAATAGAATACAAACTCTCCAACGCCATTCGCGTGTTGAAAATTCCGGTACGTCCGCGTGTTGCTTTCATTCAAGGCCATGGCGAATCAGATTCGATACACACGGCCAGCCTTGCCGAAGCGCTGAAAGAATATTACGATATTGAATACGTTACCTTAAACGATTCCATCAGCAAATTGCGCGACACCTTGCAAAATGCGACACAAATCCGTAACCATTACAAAGCCATTATCATTTCGAGTCCCGATAGTGTGTTTTCTTTGCGTGAACAATTTATTCTCGATCAGTTTGTCATGTATGGCGGTAGCGTGCTTTGGCTAGTTGATCCAATGGAAACGAACCTCGACAGCTTAGCCATAAACGGACTGACCATCAGCCTTCCTGCTGTTCGTGGCATTGAAGAAATGTTGTTTAAATACGGTGCGCGATTGAATACGGATATGATCCAAGATTTAACTTGCGGCCCAATCACCATCAACATCTCACCGCCAGGCACACCCGCCCGATTTGATCAACGTCCGTGGTATTTCTATCCCATTACGATTCCCGATACGCGTCATCCGATTGTGAAGGATATGAATGCCATCCGGTTTGATTATGCGAGTAGTGTGGATACGATTGAAAATGGCGGATCGGTAAGAAAAACGGTTTTGATTTCGTCGTCTAAAAACTCGCGTACACTCAACGCGCCTGTTCGTATTGGACTTGATCTTTCGCGTTATAAATTGAATGAACGCTTGTTGAATAAATCGTATTTGCCGATGGCGGTGTTGCTTGAAGGAAATTTCGATTCGTATTTCAAGAGCAAATTACTTCCACCCGAAATTAAAAACAATCCGATTATTGGTTACAAATACAATAGTGCTCCTGCAAAAATGATTGTTGTGGGTGATGGTAGTATTGGCGAAAATGCCGTGATGCAGGGCCGTGCGTTACCACTCGGATTTGATCGCAATTCCAAACAGGAATTTGCAAACAAAACATTCTTGCTCAATTGCATGAATTACTTGTGTGGCGATGAAAGCATGCTCGCTGTACGCAGCCGAGAAGTTACGCTTCGTCTGCTCGATTCTAAAAAAGTAAGCAAGCAACGCATGAAGTGGCAAATCATTAACATGGGTGCGCCTGTTGCGCTTCTCGTTATTTTTGGAGTGGTTATGTTTTGGTTCCGTTCCAAACGTTATGGCAAAAAGGCGGTTTAGTCTTTATAGCATTTTTAAATCCATGTACTTTTAAAGCCATTTTTACCCCAAAGTTTTTTACCGTAAAGAGTGTAAAATTATTTTACCACGAAGGGCGCGAAGGTTTACAAACGAATATTACGCCATCATTGCGGTTAATCTCAAACACTAAACATTGCTGTTATTTTTCTTTTACCGCATAGTTCGTTTGCTTTTTATACTGCATTGGAAAAAATAATTCAGTTCTTATCTTCCGAAAATCTTAATTTGCAGGCGTTTCAAAATCAATCGTATTACTTGTCCATGCTTTTAACAGCTACATCATTCGGAAGTTTTCCTTTTATAACCATCATTTTGATAATTATGGCCATCAATATCGCCATGATCCTTGTTACGCGTCGAAAAAAACGTCTTGCACGAGAACGAGCGGTACTAGCAAGTTTTGTAGCAAAAGCATTTGAACGTAAAGACGATTTATATTGGTATATGGCTTGCGATGTGATGGCTAAAATTGGTTTCGATGATGTTGTCATCTACGCTGTTGATGCTTCGCGCAATGAATGTGTGCAACAAGCCGCCAATGGACCAAAAAACTCTGGCGAACGAAAAATTCATCAACCCATTATTCTCTCTATGGGTAAAGGTATTGTTGGTTCAGTAGCACTTTCGGGCCAACTGGAATTGATCGCCGATACCACAAGCGATCCGCGTTATGTCCCTGACGACGATGTCCGATATTCTGAAATAACGTGTCCGATTTTAGTTAACGGAAGCGTCGTCGCCATCCTTGATTCAGAACATAAAAGCAAAAATTATTTTACAGCAGAACACCGCACAAAAATCCAAGAAGTAGCGCGTATTGCTGCGTTGAAATTGGAAGCCTTGTAAGATTTAGTGTCTGTTTAATATCTTATCGCTTTCCTAATGCTTTCGCCTTATTATGTGGCTTTCTACCGTCAACAAGTGAAATTTAAAACAATGGCCTGTTTGTTGTATCGAATGAAACAGACTAAATTCGTATTCCAAACGTTTAGTGAATAAAGACCCGTTTTTGCATGAACCGTTTTTTTTGTTTTCTGATCATTTCGTTGTTGTTCGTTTCAGGAAAAAATGCTTTTGGGCGCATTCCCGAAGGCAACTTGAATCGCTTGAAGGTGTTGGAAGATTCGTTGCGTAAAATTGGGCCAAAAGTGTTTCAGGGTCGCGACGAAACGAAAAAACTGGCCAACCAGAAATTTATTCAGTTCATGGAAGAAGCCTTGAATGTAGAAGGCGCGTTTGAGTATCCGTTTGATTCCTTAAAATTCATGGCGTGTTTGACGGCACCAGATAAATCGTTTCGGATTTTCAACTGGAATTTGCCACATGATGATGGTACACATCAGTACTTTGGTTATGTGATGAATCTAGACCCGAAAACCAAAAAACCACGCGTGTGGACACTAACCGATCGTTCCGACGAAATACGCAATCCCGAACAGGCCACACTAACTTGTGAGAAATGGTACGGTGCATTGTATTACAAAATCATTCAAACATCGTACAAGCGCAAAAAGTATTACACTTTGTTGGGTTGGGATGGAAACACATCGGCCACTTGGAAAAAATTGATTGAAGTAATTGCCTTTGCCAAAGATGGAACGCCTTCGTTTGGCGCCAATATTTTTGAGCGTGGCAAAAAAACAACCCGTCGTGTCATTTTTGAATTTCGTGCCGAGTTGATTATGAAATTGAATTATGAGGAGGAAAACAAGCAAATTGTCTTCGACCACCTCGCACCTGAAACGCCATCTGCCGAAGGGATGTACCAATTTTATACGCAAACATTCAGTTACGATGCATTTCTTTTCAAGAAAGGAAAATGGATTTTGAAAGAAGATATTGATGCACGCAACCCAAGCGATAAAAAGCGTGATGGAAAATATATTCCGCCCGTCGGCGATCAGAATTTACCACAGCCGAGGTAATTTGATGTAAGAATAGAGACTCTTACGAAGCATATTACACGACTGATAATATTTCCCTAAAATGAAAATTATACTAGCTGGATTAGATGCAAAATTGCTCAATGCATGGACGGAATTTTTCTGTGATGAGGATAATGTATCAATTCATCAAGGTGATATTACACAACTTGAATGCGATGCTGTTGTTAGCCCTGCCAATTCATTTGGCTTTATGGATGGAGGACTTGACAATGCACTATCGGAACGATTTGGTTGGGATTTAGAAAAACGGCTTCAGAAAATCATTCAGGAATTGCCGGAAGGTGAATTGTTGGTCGGACAAGCTTTGATTTTAGAAACTGGCGACACAAAAATTCCATTTCTAATTTCTGCACCTACTATGCGTGTTCCTACAAACTTCAATATCGATACGTCAATCAATGCCTATTTAGCAATGAAAGCGTTACTCATCAAAGCCAAACATGATCCGCGGATAAATTCTGTTGCGGTTCCAGGACTTTGTACAGGCGTTGGTCGCATGTTGCCCCAAATTGCTGCTCGTCAGATGCATATTGCGTACAAAGAAATAATACGAGGTGAGCGGATGAAATTCTCAACATTTGGCGAATCGCAAAAATATCATTGGAATATCAATCAACTGTCCATGATTTGGACACATTAATCTTGACTAAAAAAAATGCCCGAACTCTTGAAAGATCGGGCAATTTAAACTATGAAATATTAATTCGTAAGCGCAATTACCATTTCTTCTTTCCAAATTTAGAAGAACGGTCGCCCCCGCCCCCACTCGATTTTTCGCCCCATGATTTGCCAAACGATTTTTTCTTGGCAAATCCGCCAGCATCGCGATCACTTCCGCCGTATTTTTTAGCTCCGCCAAATCCGCCGCCGCCTTCGCGTTTTTCGCCACCACCATAACTGCGTTTTTTGTCGCCGTACTTTGAAGCATAACCGCCTGAAGGACGTTCATCCCGATCGCCACCACCGCCCCAACTGCCTTCTGGCTTGTTTTCGGCTTCATTGACACGAATTGGACGGCCTTTGTACTTGAATGTTTTGAATGATTCGACAACCGTTTTGGCATCCAGTCCGATCGTTTCGACAAACGAGAAATTGTGCTTGAGGTCGATTCGGCCAATGTGTTCGCGGCCAACATTCAATTGATCGCAAAGCAAACGCAAGTATTCGCCTGGATCAATTCCATCCATACGGCCAATACTAAAGAAGAACGATACTTTATCGCCTTCGATTTGTGGTACTTCGCTGCGTTCACGACGTTCGAAGCGGTCATTTCCGCGTTCACGTTGCTCGCCACCTTTCGATCCACGTACCTGAACATTCAGATCAGGTGCACGACGGTAATCATCGAGCAAGCGTTTGAATGTATGCGCGGTTAATTTTTCGAATAATGTTTCTGGATCGAGTTCGCCCAATGCTTCGTGAATTGCGGGAAGATACGGTGCGATGGCTTTTTCGTCGGTCTCGGTTTCTTTCAAGCGTTTGAAAAAAGAAAGCAATTGCTGCTTCACAACTTGTTCGCCAGAAGGAATGGTAATGAGTTCGAGTCTTTTGCCAGAAGTGCGTTCAAGTTCGCGGAGTTTTCCGGTTTCTTTCATGTGCAATAAAAGAATGGAAATACCACTACGACCAGCACGACCAGTACGACCGCTACGGTGTGTATAGCTAGCCGGATCGTCGGGCGCTTGATAATGGAATACGTGTGTGATATCGTCCACATCAATACCACGTGCAGCCACATCGGTTGCTACGAGGATTTGAAGCGAGCGTGAGCGGAAGCGTTTCATCACATAATCGCGTTGCGATTGTGAGAGATCGCCGTGAAGTGCATCAGCGGGATAGCCATCGCGCATGAGGTGTTCGGCAACTTCCTGTGTTTCAATTTTGGTGCGGCAAAAAACAATACCGTAAATATCAGGGTGCATATCGACCAACCGACGCAATGCGGCATAACGGTCGCGGGCATGAACCACAACATATTGGTGTGCAATGGTGCCTTCGCCAGCCTGATCGCCTTTAACGCTGATCTGAGCAGGGTTGGTCATGTAATTTTTTGCAATACGGGCAACTTCTTTGGGCATGGTAGCCGAGAAGAGCCAAGTATTTTTGCTTTCCGGAGTTTCGGCCAAAATACGGTCGATATCATCGCGGAAACCCATGTTGAGCATTTCGTCAGCTTCATCGAGCACAACGATTTGTACGTTACCCAATTTCAAGGCACCGCGTTCGATCAAATCGATCAAACGACCCGGTGTTCCGGCCACAATTTGTGCGCCGCCTTTGAGATCGCGGATTTGCGTTGAAATGCTAGACCCTCCATAAACAGCTGCGATGCGTGTTCCGCGAAGTTGAGCGGAATACTGTTTTAAATCGCCAGCAATTTGCACACAAAGTTCGCGTGTGGGGCTGAGTACCAGTACCTGAACATGTCCAATAGAAGGATCCATGCGGTGAAGAAGTGGTAGGCCAAACGCGGCCGTTTTACCAGTTCCTGTTCGTGCCAGCGCCACCAAATCGGTTTCGTTGTTAATCAACAACGGTATGGTTTCCATCTGCACGGGGGTGGGCTGCGTGAAACCCAGTTCGGTGACTGCTGCCACCAGTTCGGGCTTCAGGCCCAACGCGGAAAATTCGCTCATTAAAAGATTTTAAATTAGGCCGCAAAGGTACGCCAAACATAGCTTCGCCCGACATAACCAACTGAGAATAAGATAAAACAAGTATCGGATGTGTTGTTCTACGTGACAATCATACCACTAATCGGCAATTGTTTGCAGCTTGTCGGGAAAACGCGAATAATAAATTTAGGGCAAGGGTTTAAGTGCTTTTAATTTTTCCATGTACGTTTTGGCTAGGCGTATAAATGGTGCCGATAATTTTTGTTTGGTGCAAATAACGTCGATGCTGGTCATTACTTCATGAATCAGTTCTGGCTGTTTTACAGCATATTGATATAGTGCGAGCATGGCAAAACGTTTGGTCGAAACGTCGGAATGAGCATCTTCAAGCCACTGAAAAAGAGCATTGATGGCTTGGGGTTCAATTTCAGTTGGAATTCCGGCTAGATAGAACATCTTGGCAAGGCTTCGGTTGAAATTCTTAATCGTTATTTTTTCGCGTTGCTGAAAAAAGTATGGAATTACGGGGAAAACGCGCGCAGGAGCCAATTCGCATAAATAACCCAACATCCAACTGAATCGCATACCCACCGGATATGGATGGTGAATAATTTCGACCAAATCACGCAATGCGATGTTTTCTTGAATGATTTGTTTGGCCCAACGCTGGCGATTGAGATCGGTTTTATCGTCTTTTAAGGATGCACTTAATTGATTGATGAAAGTCTGCATGGTTTCATAACTTTATGATTGGTGTCTGTGCATTTTGATGTTTTCCTAAGTAGTAAACCACTCACATTTCATACTAAACAATAAAGATAAAACATCCCAGACGATGTGCGGAGGCGGCAGCATCGTTCTGGGATGTTCGGAAAGGCGTTTACCGGAGTTCTCCTGCTTTTGCAGACCCATTCCGGATGCCTCAAATGTGTTTAAGCGAATGGTATAAAAATTTACCATCGCCGCACGGCACCTGTTCGCAAGTATTGCGACTTCCGATACAGATGCCGTTCGGTGATTGTAATAATGATGTCTTTTATTTATTGCATGGTAAAACGAAAATTGAGTTTTGCTTTTGTGTTTATATAGACCTCACCGCACGGCTTCAACACGGGATGCCTTACGGGGCAAATCGCATTGAAGCCGATTGGATTGAGGCGTACGTTTGATAGCGTGCTGTTGGCTTGCGGCCAACAGGAACATCCGAGGCTGCCTTACGGGGCATGACCAATTCGTTTGTTCAATCCATGGCAAAGACCGACGTATCAATACTAAAACAAATGCACTCAAAAAATAAGCGTCGGCAATCCCTACATGGGATTGTTGCTCAACATCAGTTCTATTTTTTGCTAACTAAATTTAAAAAAACAAGAATTAAAGAACGTAATCGAATTAGGCTGTAACGACTATGGTATAACGCTTAAGTGGCTACACCTGAAAAATCAAAATGCTGTCAACAAGAACTTTTTCAACTCAATTCAACTATTTTCAAATGGTACTTTAAATTAAAGACGAACCAAACTCAAATTGGATGCTTATGGCTAATAAATTTCACTCCCTGTTTTTCTAAACAGCGTAATTGGTTACGGAATACGTTATTGGTACTTATCGTACTTGTAAGTACGAACTCACAAGTGAACAAAAATTCCCTCCCAACAACCGACAGGAATGCTTGTCGGGAGGAAATTTCAAAATAAACTATGCTTCTACGGGTGCTTCTGCACTAGTAACGCCAGCTAAACGGTCTTTGATTTGTAATTCAATGCGGTCGGCGAGATCTGGATTATCAGCAAAGACTTGTTTTACCGAATCGCGGCCTTGTCCAAGACGTGTTTCTTCGTAACTGAACCAAGATCCACTTTTCTTGATGATGCCGTGTTCTACGCCAAGGTCAATGATTTCACCAACTTTAGAAATGCCTTCTCCATATAAAATATCGAATTCGGCCGTACGGAATGGTGGTGCGACTTTGTTTTTCACCACTTTCACGCGGGTACGGTTGCCCATGGCGGTTTCGCCTTCTTTAATTTGTGCGGCACGACGAATATCCAAGCGCACCGAAGCGTAAAACTTCAAGGCGTTTCCACCAGTTGTAGTTTCAGGGTTGCCAAACATGACACCGATTTTTTCGCGAAGCTGGTTGATGAAGATGCAGCAGCAGCCTGTGCGCGAAATATTGGCGGTGAGTTTACGCAAGGCTTGCGACATTAAGCGGGCATGTAAACCCATTTTAGAATCGCCCATTTCGCCTTCGATCTCCGCTTTTGGCGTGAGTGCAGCTACGGAGTCAATAACAATTAAATCCATTGCTCCTGAACGAATCAGGTTGTCGGCGATTTCGAGTGCTTGCTCACCATTATCCGGTTGCGATATCAATAAGCTTTCGGTATCTACGCCTAAACGTTGTGCATAAAAGCGGTCAAATGCGTGTTCTGCATCAATAAAAGCAGCAATACCGCCGCGTTTTTGTACTTCTGCAATGGCATGAATAGCCACCGTTGTTTTACCAGAAGATTCTGGTCCATAAATTTCAATAATACGTCCTTTCGGAAAACCACCTACACCTAAAGCAATATCAAGGGAAAGCGATCCAGTAGGAATAACTTCCATCGGCTCAATTGCGCTATCGCCGAGCTTCATAATTGTACCTTTTCCGTACGTCTTTTCTAATTTGTCAATGGTCAACTGGAGAGCTTTCAATTTCTCTTTGTTGGCTTCTTTCGTTTCTTTGTTCATGGTTAAAATTTTGCGCGTGTTAAACTTTCAGTGATTTTGTTCTTGATTCTGAAACAAAAGTAGTGGCTTAGGTAATACGCCCGACAAAACCGCTCAAATATTTATTAACAATACCTAATAAAATGTCTTTTAAGAAGTTATTTTAAACAAATAAAAAACTGATAATCAATAAATTAAATAAAATATAAAGAAAACAAATAATTTTTACTTTTTATTAGGCAAAACTAGATTTCAACCTCAAATCCAAGCTCAAAATAGCCAAAACAAAGCTTCCATTCGGATCAAAATAGTGCTTTTATTATATGTATATCGATAGGCAATTTATTTATTTCAAGATCTGAGCAGTATGGTCGCTTGTGGTAACATCTGCAATAACCTGCGTGATTATGCCTTGCTCATCAATCACAAATGTTGTGCGTAAAATACCGTCAAATAAACGACCCATAAACTGCTTTTCGCCCCAAACATCAAAGGCTTTGATGAGTTTCATTTCGGGATCAGCTATAAGCGGAAAGGGTAAACTATATTTCGTTGCAAAACTTTGATGCTTCTTTACCGAATCGGCACTGACGCCAACAATGGTATAACCCGCCTTTTTAAGCGCAGGGTAATTGTCGCGCAGGTTGCACGCTTCGGCTGTACATCCCGGCGTATTGTCTTTGGGGTAAAAAAACAGCACGACTTTCTTGCCTTTGAGCGAATTGGAATCAAAAGGTGTTCCATCTTGTGTTAAACCTTCAATGACAGGAGCCACATCACCTGCTTTAAATTTTGTTGTGTGTTTCTTAAACACGAGTTTTCGTTCTGCGAGGGAAACTAATTTATCGAGCATCTATATTGATTTTATGTAAGCAAAGGTACATGGATTCTATCGTTTGGAATCCTTGCAGTAGAAACAAATAGAACTTTAGAATGTTCGGCAGTGCTTGGTTTACTAAATAATGTTAATGGGTTATACATTGATGATATATCAATTATATTTGCATCATCAATTATGGAAGCACTCGAACAAATCATTTTTTACACGCTCGAAAAATCGATCAAGCGTTATCGTCAATTTGCACAAAAACAAATCAATCAAGCGGGACTCGACATTACGATTGATCAATGGCTGATTTTAAAAACAATCGAAGCCTCGCCAGACCTTTCGCAACATCAAATCGCCGAACGTGTATTTAAAGACTACGCATCTGTTACGCGTATGATTGAATTATTGGTGAAGAAAAAATACTTGGCGCGTAAATTTCACGCCGCAGATCGTCGGCGTTTTGAATTGGTAGTAACCAAAACCGGATTAACCATCTTAAACGATTGTGTTCCGGTGATTCAAGCAAACCGCAAGCAAGCATTAAAATCGCTGACACGCAAAGACACCGAGCAGCTCAAAGATTACCTCAACAAAATCATCAACAACTGCACCGATTCCATTTCGTAAAACATACTACCATGAAAAAAAGCATCTGTATTTTTTTATTCTCCAGTTTAAGTGCTACATACATGCTTGCACAAGAACCCAAACAAACATGCTCGAAAAGCGATGTATCAGAAAGGTTTGAAATCCCATTTAAACTAAGTTTTGGAAAAATCATCGTTCAGACAACACTAAATCAGCAAGGGCCATACAACTTTATTTTTGATACGGGTACACAAGGTTTTGTGGTCGATGACTCGCTAGCCAAATCCTTGCGACTGAAAAGTGAAGGATTTACACTTGTCAGAAGTCCAAATGATACAGTAGGTGAACAAGTACGAAACATTGAACTTTCTGAAATGAGCATTGGAAAATTTCCTTGCCAACAAAAAGAAGGCATTGCTGTAAATATGAAGCAACTTTGTCCTATCCCCGATGTATTTGGAATCATTGGCCTTGATGCGTTTAAGGGTTACACTCTCGCCATCAATTATCCACAATCGAAATTGGTTGTGAGCCGCGACTATTTACAAGAAAGCGATTCGAGTGTATTGAAACTGAATTTAGCACCAATTTTTGAAACCACGTTTCTATTAAACAACCAACAAAAAAACGCACATTTTGATTCGGGATCGCCGGAGTACATTTCCTTTCCGATGGCATGGAAAGATCAATTGACGTTGAAAGCAGAACCTGTTTTTCTAACAAAAGCATTTGTCGCTAGCGGCGAAATAGAAATCTACAAAGCACAACTGATCGGAACCATCCAAGTGGGCACGTTAAAATTTACAGATCCAGAAATTACATTGGTAACGGGTGGATTTACAGCGGCGAATTTTGGCTAAAAAAAAAA
>JAAFIA010000082.1 GCA_013298545.1 Bacteroidota bacterium
TGCTCTTCCGATCTTAGTCTTGTTACGTTTTCCGGTTGTCGTAAACTAGATGTTCCCGATCCCGCATTTGAAAATGTGTTTGATCAATGGGAATGGGTACGCACTACGGGCGGATTTTCCGGCACGGTGATTACGCCTAACAATTCGTTTCGTACGGTTACCTTATACTTGAAAGAGCGCGGACGCTGGCGCATCAAATCGTCGGTAGATAATGAAAGCTACCGCGAACGCTATTTTTTTGAAGGCGATAGCTACCTCGTCAACGGCAATCCTGCAGCGCGTATTCGTTTCAAAGACGATAAAATTTTACCGCTTGAATTGGTCTTGAAAGGCGATACGCTTTTTACCAACCAAGTTGATATTTCGGATGGATTGCAATTTGTATATGTGCGCAAGAAATAGTGTAAAATGTTAAGAAAACAAAAAAGTTTTAGTTTTTGTGTAACAAATCGCTTCTCGCTCCGTCTTATACCTGACAGCCTCTTCAAATTTAGGGTTAGGTATTTTGGAGAATGTCTGTTTCGTGCAATTGGTGTGCAGCAAAGCCGAGTTTCGCAGCCTCGGCTTTGCTCTTTTATGTTGGAAAAGCATTATTTTCGTTTCGTCGTTGCTTGTTTAAGATCGTGCAACACCATTCCAACCCAACACGAACCCCATTCATGAAAAAAATCACCCTTCTTTTACTGGTCATGCTCACGGCATCGGCAGTAGCTTTTGCGTTCCCTAAAACACAAGTAACCATTAGTGTTTCAAGCATAAAAATTGGGAACGACTCGGCGAAATTTGACGACGCATTGAAAATCACATTCAATAACGTTGGAAAAACACCAAGTGCAATTAAACCCATTCATGAGATTGGCGGATTTGAAATCGGGGTTTCGGTTTGGGCTTCGGCGTATGAGAAAAGTCCCATCCTGAAAATTATGGGTGGCAATGGGAAAGGGTGGATCATCAACGAAAAATACTATTACCGTCAGCGCGATGGCGAATGGAAAGAATTTAAGCGTGTAACACATGAGTTCCCGCTCGCATCGGGAGTTACCATTTCTTCAAAAATAAAAATCGAAGAAAAAACGGGCGACTTACCTAATTTCTCCATGATGCGAACGACAGCTGCACGCAAAGCTGGATGATGTGAAAAGTAAATTTCAAAAAAACAAGGTGTAAATTCTAGTGTGGTTTCCACGCGCAATGCCTAGGCAGACATGAGACATGAGAATTGAGACGTGAGACGAAATACTGCAAGAAAACAGAGCGGAGAAACAGAGCGGATACCTCGCACTCTTTCTCCGCGCTCCGCTCTAAAAATAGGCGGTCTCACGTCTCATGTCTCTTGTCTCCTGTCTCATGTCTATAAGGAACGAGCGAAGCGAGTTACAAATCAATAATCTCAAAAGCATAAACATAAAGCGACTAACCTCAAGTATAATTCTACTCCCTTATGAAAAAAGCATTATTACTTCTTGCCATTACTTTCTTTTCAACAACATTGCTTGCATTTCCGGCTGTAAAAATTAGCATCTTTTTGAATGCAGTTCGCATTGGTAATGACTCGATAAATGTGAATGAAAAATTTGAATTCTTGCCTGTTAAAAAACAAGAAACGCCCATTCAAGGTGTTGCCAATTTGAATGGATATGAAATTGGTTTTTCTATTTCCGTAAAAGGATATGGGGTGGATAAAAAATATAAAGAATTCGGAATCGTTACAAAAGGTTGGTTCATGACGCAAAAAATCTATTATCGAAAACCAGGCGAGACATGGATACTTCTTACTACATACGAAACAACACAACCGGAATCAATTTACCCAACAATACTAACATCAACCCGAGGTTCTTCAAATGAGGAAGCAACGATTACGTCCAGTTTTGGTTATTCGGAAACGATTTTGGCTACTCGGGTGAAATAAAATTAACGCTAAACGTACTCATCTAGGTTTAGCTTTCGCAATTTTGGTGCGAGGAAAATAACGGCGATAACGACTAAAATCGTCATCGTTCCACCAAAAAATACAGACGGAACAAGTCCCAGCAATTTCGCCGCAACACCCGATTCAAATTCCCCAATTTCGTTTGATGAACCGATGAAAATTCCGTTCACGGCTGCTACACGTCCGCGCATATCGTCGGGTGTGAGCAATTGTAAAATGGTGCTGCGAACAATCACACTGATGCAATCAAACGCGCCCGAAAGCATCAATAAGCCAAACGATAAAAATACATTGCGCGAAAACGCAAATCCGATAATGCATAAACCAAATCCGATGACGGCAATAAATAAATTGCGTCCGGCTTTTCGTGTTGGCGGATTGTACGCCATAAAAATACCCATGATGATGGCACCCACCGCCGGAGCCGCCCGCAGCACACCCGTCCAGAAATCAGCCTCCGCGCCCAAATGCAGCACCTCGCGCGCAAACAGCGGAAGAATTGATACCGCACCGCCCAACAACACCGCAAATAAATCCAACGAAAATGCCGAAAGCATAATCTGATTCTTAAACACAAACCGAAAACCCGCCGTCAAGCGTAATGCCAATTTTTCTTTTTCTTCGCGCGGCGGTAAAGGATGATTGGTTACAAAATTGATTAGGATAAAACCCAAGCCAATCAAGCCCGCCGCAATGCCATACGCCACGCCTGCGCCTGAAAAACTTTTAATCAATCCCCCCGCCGCAGGCCCAGCCACCGCTGCCGTTTGCCATAAATTACTTTGCCATGTACTCGCATTGGCATACAAATGACGCGGAATCAGTTGCGACAAATACGCCGGAAAAACTGGCCCTAAAAAACCACGCGCAATCCCAATACAAAACGTCAATCCGAAAATAACCGAAGTCCCCAATTCGCGCAGCAAATCGGCATTGAAACTGATGTAAAAGAGGAGAAGCGAAGCCAGCGTGAGGAATGCCATGGCAAAAACAATAATCCGTTTGCGGCTCATCACATCGGCCAAGTAACCTGTATAAAGTGAAAAAACAATGAATGGTAAGGCCTCCGTTAGCCCGATCAATCCCAACATCAACGCATCGCCGGTGAGGTCGCATACCTGCATGGCCACTGTTACACTTTGAATCTGAACACCCAGTGTCAGAAAAAAGCGCGCCGCCATAAAAAAACTAAAATCGCGAACCCGTAAGGCTGCAAATGGATCGCGTTTGGTGGGTGTTGAAGAATCGTTCACAAGAATTTCGTTGTAAAGGTAATGCTGTTTTGTATATTCATGCCATGAAAAATTGCTTCTTAATCGGCGCTTCGCTTGTACTTTTCGCATCTTGTTCTTCCGATGCTCCTGTTTCAGATAAAACAATGCAGGCAAACGATTCATTGCTTCAAGATTCTATGCCTACTTCGTTTATTGCAGGTGGTAAAAAAACGACGTATCCATTCCCTCCCGATTCCTGCTTCAATCAATTTGTCTTGGGCAACCTCGATTCGCTTCAAACATTAGCCGATAAATTTGGCCGTGCCGAATTTGAAAAACAAGCAGGCGGAATTTCGCTCCTGCGTTTTCGCAACAACCACGACGAACAAATGCTCACTGTATATATGCATCACGGAACAAAAGATGGTCCGTGGGGAACGCCATACAGCTTGGTACTCGAGCCGTATGATTCGTTAGCCAAATTGGAAACAGAACCCAAACGTACCCGCGATATGAATTTTGTTTCTGCTTACGGCTCGTTTATCGGAATGCCGAAAGAGCGTTTGCTGGCGATTTATAAAGGACAAGAGTTCGGACAAAAAATGCAGGATAGCACATTGGTCTTAACCTACATTGCCGAGGCCCAAGACAGTATATATTACAAACGTTATCCGTGGAATGCTTACCGCGCCGAATTTCAATTTAAAGATGATTTGCTGAAACGGGTAGAATTTACATTTACACCCAAAGACGGCAACTAGTTTGATCTTGACGAAACTGATTTTTAGAAAAAATGAATAACTCTTTTGAGTTACAAAATTCCGAAATTCGAGATATGCATACACTTTATTCGTTTCGCTACCTCATCAGTCTTTTTCCCGCAGCACTTGTTATTGCTGGAAATTGGCTTGGCGATTATTGGGCTGGTTTGAATGTTGTTTGGACCATGCTGGTGCTGGTTGCCGCCGATTGGATTTTTGCCGATAAAAAAGAAAATCCGCCAATTTATACTTCTTCCCTTATTCCAGATTCGGTTTTATACCTTGCCGTAATTTTACATACGTGGAGTATTTTTTCGTTGGTGTATGCTGTTGCTTTTCAGAGTTTACAAGGCTTACCACTTTTCTTAGCTGCTGTTTCAACGGGTTTGCATGCTGGCATAAATGGTATTACCGTTGCACACGAACTCATTCATCGTAAAAAATTGAGCGAACGTTTATTGGGTCAATGGAATTTATTTATCGTCAACTACACACACTTTTATGTCGAACACATCAAAGGCCATCATCGTTTGGTTGGAACGGCAGCAGATCCAGCAACAGCACATTATGGCGAATCGTTGTATGCGTATTTTCTCCGAACTATTCCCGGGCAATGGAGAAGTGCTTTGACGATTGAAGCAAATGCATTGCGCGAAAAACAAAAAATGCCTTATGGTTTTTCAAATTATGTAGTGCGTGTGGCTTTTATTCAACTCTTCATGGTAGCAGCGCTCGGATTTTTTCTCGGCCTCTGGCCCATGCTGGCGTACTTATTGCAAAGTTTCGTAGCCATTCTCTTGCTCGAATATGTCAACTACATTGAGCATTATGGTTTGGTGCGCGCACCAGGGAAAAAAGTAGAAGCAGAACATGCTTGGCAATCCGATTCGCCCAGTAGTCGTTTTTCGCTCGTCGAACTTTCTCGTCATTCCGATCATCACATCAAGGCTTCAAAGCCATACCATACGTTGCTTTCACATGACGATAGTCCAACTTTACCAAGCGGTTATTTTGGTATGTTTTACATTGCGCTTATTCCGCCTTTGTGGTATAAAATGGTACATCCACGCATTCCAACAAATCAAGTTGAGCTAAAACTTTCGCACAGCTAAGAGCCTGTTTAAAATTTCATCCTTTAATTGTTCTGAACGTTAAGTTGATGCGTTCGTTACACCTGATTTTTGTTTTAGGTAAGGCATGCTGGTAGTTGTCCTGCGAATTGTCTTTCATCAACAACAAGCTTCCGTGTTCTAATTTTAATTTGAGGGCATCGCCCGAGGTGTTTTTTTTGCGGATATGAAACATCCGTTCTTCGCCCAAACTAATGGAGGCAATGACTGGATTTACACCTAGCTCTTTTTCATCGTCGCTATGCCAGCCCATGCTATCTTCTCCCGTGCGGTAACGGTTTGCTAAAACACTATTGAAATTTCGTTTGGTTTTGATCATCAAAAGTTCACGCAAGATCAAAAGATCTGGATGCCAAGGCAAAGGCTCATTGCGAACACCGGAATAAGTATATGCTTTCTCCGGATCGCCATACCATGCTGTGAGGCGCGGCTGCATGACCATTTTACCAAACATCAAAATAGGCGATTGTTGCCAATTCAATTCTTCGAGAAAAACTTGAAGCAGAACATCGGCTTCCGGTTTATTTAAGAAATTTGAAAAATAAAAAAAACCATTTGCAACTTCTTGGGGCTGTGAATGCATAATTGCTGTAATATTAGCTTACGAATGAAAAACTGTCCTCGAAAGAAAATTTATTGTTTTACTGTACTTAGTTTTTTTGTTGCGTCATTTTGTTTCGCGCAGCAAAATTACCAATCGTTTCGTAAACTTTCTACTTCTGAAAAGTATTGGGTGTTATCACATCCATTTGTTGCCAAGCGGGCTTGGCAGTGTACACAACGCGCTCGCACCACAACCGATTCACTCGCTCAAGCCGAAGTGCTAAGCGATGGAAACGGCGGTCAACTCGATGCTTTCCGCCATACCTACTGGATGCTTTTGTTGCGTCTAGAAATTGGCGAACGCCGCGCTCGGAAACTCGGACATGCACATGAGCGCGGAAATTATAGGCAATTTAAAAACAGAGATCTGGAAGATGGCGAGCTGCCCGATTCGATGAGTACGGTTATGGATGAACGCAACAATGCTGCAGGCCGTGCGCTAGCCGATTCGCTGGCAAAGCTTCAACCCGATTCTTCACGCAATACGGTTCAAGTCGTTTTATTTGCTGTCTGGAATGGCGACTTGTGGATCATCAAAAAAGATGAACATGGAAAACCGCTCCATTGCTCGGGCGATTTACTTCTCGAATCGGATAAAAAGAAATGGAATATTCCGAAATGCCTTGTGCGTTCGGATGAGATTGTAACTGCGCATTAGGGGATAGAATTCTAAAGCTACAAATTTCAAGATGAAACTTGTTTTGCTCAGGAAGAAGGGATGTATTGTATGCGAAGGTTTTGTGTTGGTTTTCTATTGGGCTTCGCAAATTATTGCTGCTGATCGGCTAATGCTTTCTTCCAAGCAGCTTCGAATTCATCCTCGGTAATTTCATCGTCGATTATTTCATCTGGTTCTGGAAGCCACATTTGGTCTGTCATAAAACCATACTTATCAACGGGTTTTTCGGATGTATAAATACTTGTCCTATTGGGTTCAAAATCTATTTGCCTTATACAAATACCATCGCGATAATGATAATACAGTAGTGTTTGTGCTGGAGCGAAGTAGCTTTTTATAAAAATATCCATTAGGCTTTTTTTAGTCGGTTATACTAATAATGCCAAATCCTTATCCAGATGAATAGCAGAATCAATCATCTTCTCAGCCTCATAATATTGTTCAAACCGAATGAATGATTCTATTGTGTTTAGGTAATTGGATTCTTTTTTTAATCCACAACCCAACACAAATACAATTAGTGATATGTTTATTGTCTTATTCACATGTCATGGTATTGAAATTTTGAGCTTGGCTTGCAGCAGCAGGATTGGAACTTGGAACTTGTGATTTGGAACTTGTGATTTGCAACTTAAATTTCCCCATTACTTATTCGGAAAAATAACCCGCAACAAAGCCATCTTTCGCGGCTGTTCGTTAAATACCCCATGCTTCGCATTCCGTACATCTTCTACCGAATAAAATGCCGAAGGATTGTGTTTCAAGATGAGTGAAATGACATCATTCACATCTTGGCGTTGGACAATTGAAAAAATCATTTTTACAGGCCCCATCGCTCCATTCGCATCTACAATCGTCATGCCGTGGTGTTTTTCGCGCATGGCATCAATAAAGGCTGTACTTTCTTGATTGGTGATGATGCGAATAACTTGCATGCCTAAAGCCAAACGCTCTTCAATGCGCATCCCCACATACGTTCCACACGCGAAGCCGCCCGCCCAAGCAAAATACGAAAGAAAATTATCGACATGACTCATCACTTGCTTCATCGCAATGAGCCAAATCAAGACTTCAAAAAAACCAATGAACGGAACAATTTTTTTAAACCCTTTCGAGATAAAGATATTGCGCAACGTAGCCAACGTTACATCACACAAACGTGAAATAAAAATGAGCAATGGAATAATGACCCAATTCAGGATGTCGTCGCTGATGTGCATGATTGGATGATATGATTGTGTAAAATTAATTCAAGCAACTGCAACGCGTAAGCCATTTTGCCCGACTTACGAAACATCTCCTGTTAACATCATTATGAAATAGAAACGAATTTAACGTCGCTAGACGAAAGCCCGCTCTATAAACTAGCTTGTTTACCGTGCAATCATCAGGGTTTTGGTTTGTGCGCCCGCGCTCGTTTCTACGCGCACATAATACACGCCAGCCGTCAAATCACGAACATTTAAACCATGCCGTATTTCGCCAGCAACATACCGTTTACGCTCGCTGCGAATGAGCCGCCCCAATTCATCCAAAACAGAAACAACGACTTCACCATCTTTCGCAAGGTTTAACGAAAGCGTGACTTCATCGCTCGTCGGATTTGGGAAAAGATTCATCGCAAACAATTCCGCTTGCTCAACCGGACGAACCGTAACAATATCATTCACACTCGTAATGGTTGCCGAATAAATTCCGTTTGCATGCGTCCCCACAATCACGGTTCCATCGCTCACGCGCACATCCGTCATGTCGCACACCACCGCGCCAATGCTCGTTTCGCCTTGTCGCACCCAAATGGTATTTAAACCATTCAACGTATCTGTTGCATACAAGCCCGTACTCGTAGAAACCAAATAAACCATGCCATCGCTCACGGGCAAATAACTGACCCAACGAATCGAAGGACCATTGCCCGAACCATTCGCATTTTGTTCTAGGTTACCTGCAATTTTTGTCCATGTAGCGCCCGCGTCCGTACTGTGAAATAAACTATACACATTGTAATTCGAGAAACTCACAATCAAATCATCACCATTGTTTGGATTCGTCGCCACACAGCTCACAAATCCAGTAGCCGGAAACGTAGAAGCCGAAATATCTACGGGTGTTGGTGTTCCTGTATGAGCATTGTCAACGCGATAAACACGTTTTTTATCTGTTCCGTAATACACCCGATTGGCCGGAGTTTTGCAAACCGTAACCGCCGTCATAAACGAGTTAAGAGCCGGAATCGAATCGTTCCAACGCGTCCAGTTTGTTGTAATCGAATCCCATTGATTGTCGAGTGGAATTTGCGACAAATCACTATTCCGCCACAAGTATTTTCCACCCGCCAAATACATGATGTTTTGATTGTTTGGATCGAGTGCAAATGGATTGATGAATTGATAATCTTCGCCACCAATCGGATCGATACGCCTTGCTGCCGTTGGATTTCCATTCGCATCAAGTGTGGCTTTATTCATCTTCCCTTTTTGAATGGAGAAATAATACATACCCGCACCATCTTCAATTTGCACATACGAACCATCGCCACCACGCGGATGCGTCCAAGGTGTTGTGAGCGTTGTTGTATTTGTCCACCACGTTCCATTATCCTGCGCACCAGCCGCTATAATTGCACTTCCAGGCGTTCCATGATCGAGTGCAACCGTATAAAATTGCGTGGTGAAGTAACCGTTGTTGAGTGATGTCCAACTGACGTTTGAATCCATACAATCCATTGTTTTGAAAACACCACCATCATTGGCATTAAACAACACATCGGCATTGGAAGGCAGGAAAGCAAACACATGATTATCGGGATGATGATTGGTATAACTATCGATGTACGGAAAATTGGTGAAAGGCGCGTAACCGCCCATGTACGTTGTATTGGTGTTGTCGTTGAACCGCGAAGAACTGCGGTAGATATTTGTTCCAGCAATAAACACCACATTCGAATCGTCTGGTTTAACCGCAACCACTAAATCGTAAGAACCTTGCGCATTGAAATCGCTGAACAGTCCTTGCTGTTGCCCTGTTGGTAGATTCATGGACAAATCTTCCCATACCCCATTACTGCCCGAACCATCGCCACCCAGATACGTGTAACGCCACAACACATTGTATTCTACATCGCCTTGGAAATTGGTGTCGGGCATACCAAGTCCTTCCGTATTTCCTAAAAAATAAATTTCGTTGTTGTTTTGTGGATTGATGCCCATAACAACACGGTTGCAAAGCGAATCGCCAAAAAGCGATGTGGAGATTTTTGTCCAGTTTGTCCCTTGATCTACGCTACGCCAAATGCCCCGTTGCGGCCCATCTGAACTCAATGTTGCATAGACAATACCCGAATCGGTTGTGGCTATATCGGTGAAATACGAATACGCATTGGTATTGCCACCACGTATCGTTGTCCAATTCGTTCCACCATTCACACTTTTATAAATCGCACCTAGGCAAGCTGTATAAATCACATCGTTGTTCATGTCGAAACGATCTGTGGCCATGTTCCAATTCATGTCCCAAAACGAATCGAATGATTGTGGTGTATTGGTTGTTGTAGGCGCAAGTGGCGACCACGTTTGTCCATTATCGGTACTTTTCAAAACACCATTGCCCAAAAAATAAGCCGAACCACCAGACGCCGATTGTCCATAAGGCTCGCCCGAACCAGCGTACCACGTGGATTCATGTCCAACACGCACATCTTGTACAAGGCACGTAATGCCATGATAATTGGTAAGCGGCGTAACTTTTGTCCAAGAAACACCACCATCCAAAGAAGACCAAATACCGCCGCTTGTACTTCCGGCAATCAAATGATTTTCGTTGAGTTTGTCGATGGCAAAGGCGCGTGTGCGTCCGCCCACATTCCAAGGCCCGCGCGGATTCCATGTGGTTTGTTGCAAACTGCGGTTAGTTGCTGTAAGCGAAAAATCGTTTGGCAATGTAGCCGCAAAAGCCAATTCTTTTTCGCGGATATTGTCTGGAATTTTTCCGGTAGAGTCGGCTAAACGACGGAGTTCCCAAGCAAGGCGTTCATTCGCATCTTCTTCCATGGGATCGCCAGCAACGGACGCATTGTTTTTTTTAGGAATAGAAATATAGATTGCTCCGGCAAGAAGTAGTGGAGTCGTAAAGCGTAAAAATAGTTTCATGATGCTAAGATAGGACATGATTTGTAAGAATTGAAAAGGGGGGAGGGGCGTTACGTTTCGCCCAAAGCAATCAATTCACAATAGAAATTGTTTTATGCCAAGTTCTACCATCTGCACTTTGCAAACGAACATGATAAAACCCCGCATCGTAAGCACTTGTGTTTAAAAAATATTTTTCTGTTTGCAATCGCTCGCTGAACACGAATTGCCCCGAAGCATTAAATAATTCAAGTGTATAAACGTCCATTGCTTTTACGGGTGAAACGCTACACAATTCGCCCAACACAGGATTCGGAAATACGTGCCATTCAATTTCGGTGTTTGCAATTTCTGTTTGCCCCAATGGCCCATTCACCACACAAGATGGAGCACTAGCATTCGGATAAAAAAGATCGGTATTGACAATCGAGCAACCATCTACCGTCCATGCGAAACTATAATCGATCTGTGAGCTGCAAAAAAAAGAATCATTGACTTGTGTTGGAACGCCAGTCCGAATGAAATTATATACAAAATCGCCCGAACCGCTTGTTGCGTAAAATTCCAGATACGCATTGTTGACTGGAGCAAGAACCGAATCGCCAGCATTCAGCACACCATGATTCACCAAGTAAATTGATCCAACAGGAAGTGTCGATGAGGTGATTTTGAAATAAACTGTTGTTCCGGTTGGTGCAAGACAAAATTGACTGTCAAAAAAAATCTTCCGCGTAACGCAATTGGGCGCTACATAAGCTATGTTTGTTTGTTGCGTAACAAGCACGTCGTAAACAGGCGTTCCCGCATAATACGTTTGCGCTTGCGTACTCGAAGATACACGCACTAGGATGACGAGAAGAAATAAGAATCGCAAACGCATGAGGCCGTTGTTTACACTAAAATACGTTTTAATTCCGATGTAGGAACAATTCACGCATTACTCCGGCATCACAAATCCTTCGGTATCTAAATCTGGATCGGGTTTTCCCAAGTCGCGATAAATGCTCAATAAGCCATCAGGGCAATTTACATGTAATGTTTTTGTTTCGCGGTTAAGTTTGGTAACAACGCCATCGGCGAGCGGAATAAAATACTCCAAGGCTTCGTCGGTAACACGCAAAACAGGTTGCATCATGCGATCGATGACTTCTTCGGCAATACCGATGCGTCCTTCACGCTCATCAATCACTTCAAAACCCGGAATTTCATGAAAATAAAATCGGTTTCCCTCCAATGCCGGAAGCGCTGTTAAGGGCAACCAACACGTACAACCTACCAACTGTTTTGCCTGATCTGCTGTTTCGATGTTTTCGATGCGTAGATACGCCTGATTGCCCGAAATCCGAACCTTTTTGATGAAAAACGGAACCAGATTATCGTCGATTTCCAAAAATACCGCATCCAATCCGGCATACCGATTTGGATCATCCACATCGAGCAATAAAACCACTTCTCCTTGCAAGCCCGAAATGCGTTGCGTGTAACCAAGCGAATAACAAGCTGTTTTTTTCATAGCCGAAATACGAATAACAGGACAAGATTAGGGATAAAAATAAAACCCGTTTCTGGTATCAGAAACGGGTTTTGAACAAATGATCGGGAATTAACCGTTGTTTTCAGCAGGAGCTTCTTCGGTTGATTCAGCAGCAGGAGCTTCAACAGCAGCAGCCGCTTTCGCAGCGATTTTTGCAGCTTTCGCTTCTTTTGCAGCTTTTTCAGCAGCCAAACGCTTGGTGTCAGAATTTTTAGAAGCATCAGCGAGGCGTGTTTTCTTCGCTTCTACTTTCGCTTCTTTTTCTTGCATCCATTTTGCCAATTTAGCTTCTGCTTGTTCTTGTGTCAAAGCACCTTTTGCAACGCCACCAGCGAGGTGAAGACGATACAAAACGCCTTTGTAAGAAAGAATAGCACGCGCAGTTTCTGTAGGTTGTGCGCCGTTTTTCAGCCAATTGAACGCCTTGTCATGGTCGATGTCAATTGTTGCTGGGTTGGTGTTCGGATTGTAAGTGCCTAACTTCTCAATAAATTTTCCATCACGTGGTGCACGACCATCCGCTACAACGATGTGATAAAAAGCAGCAGCTTTCTTACCATGGCGTTGCAATCTGATTTTTGCAGGCATTGTTTTTTGTTTTTAAAAGGTTTTAAATTCCCGTTTTTCGGGACGGCAAAAGTAAGAAATTCTAGCAATTCAACCGCATTTTCAAGTCTTTTTCTTTGAAAAGACAGCGGTTTTCTACCCTTTTTGATACTTTTGTGATTGCAAGTTATTGATTTTGAATTATTTGTGTTTTATTGTGCTTCGCCCAACACCAATTCCACCCGCCTGTTTTTTTGCCGCCCCAGTTCGGTATTATTGGCCGCTAAAGCATGCTTTTCGCCATATCCAAAGCAAAAATAAACCACTTGTGTTTGCTTGATTTGCGCTTTAAAATAACGAGCAACCGCCTCCGCACGCCTGCGCGAAAGTGTTTCATTAAAGGCCGTTTGCCCTAAACTATCTGTAAACCCACTAATACTCATGGTAAATTTCTGCCCTGCTGGCAAACTCCTCGCCAACGAATCTAAGGTTTTGCATGCCTCCGGTTTTAAAACCGCTTGATTGAAATCAAACAAAAATTCCGTTCTAAAAATGAGTTTTTTCCCAGACCCAATCGCCGCCACAGCATCAATATCGGCACCGGGCCAAGAGCCATGACAATCTGATTTTAAATCAACCAAGCGCACAAACGAAAACGTTTCGCCCGGCGTGGTAACCGAACCAATATCAACAGATGTGCGCCCCCCCGCAAGCTCGCCCACATCAATCCAATGCAAGGTGTCTTTGCCAATATACAACCGCGTTTTCTCTACATACTTCCCCAACTCAAACACATACAAATCATCACCCGGAATATTGATCAACGCATTGTCTGTAAACTGCAAAATCACTTCGCCGCCACAGCCCAAACTCAGAAAACCACCCGTAAAGCCATCAAAATCCGGTTTGCCAATCACCGTATTCGCATTGCCTGCCGATGTGATCGGAGCAGGAGTGCCCGCATGGTGCTGAATCAATACATCTGCAAAAGCCAAATCGCCCATCTTAATCTGCACTTGGCCACCATGCCCATCGCTATACGTTTGTGACGATTGTGCTAAGGCATGTGTACCAACCAAAATTCCAGTTAAAAGAAAGAATACGAGTTTCATAGTACCAGCATAATTCAATTATTAGGTGAAAGTCACAGGCAAATGTTGTAATTTCACTTTTTAAAAATCTTCGAAGAGCATGTTGCGTTCATTCTTCTACATTATAGCGTTCATTTTTGTTGTGCCCCTTTCAGCACAAACAAACTATTTTGTCAATCCTGCGGGCAATGATGCTAATTCTGGAACACTCAACCAACCTTGGCAAACCATTCAGCATGCCGCAAATACGGTTGCTCCCGGCAGCATTGTCAACATCATGGCTGGAACATACAACGAAAAAGTTTCCATCAATGTTTCTGGTACTTTCCAAAATAAAATTGTATTTCAAAATTATATTGGTCAGCAAGTCATTCTCGATGGCACCAACATTGCTGGAAATGCCATGATTGAAATTGTGAATCAAAATAATATTACCATACGAGGTTTAGAAATTAGGAACAACATACAAAACGACGCACAAGGAATTTTAATTGAAGGAACATCACAAAACATAACAATCGTCAGTAACCTCATTCACGATATTCATTTTTCTGCCAATCCCAATGATCCGGCAACAACCAATACCAACTCCCAGCCACTTATTGTTTATGGTACAGATGGTTTGACAGAAATTGGGGGTTTAATTATAGATAGTAACGAAATTCGTAATTGCCGTACCGGATATAGCGAAGCCTTGGCGTTGAATGGGAATGTTTATGGATTCAATGTCAGGTTCAATAAAGTACATGATATATCAAATATTGGAATTGATTTAATTGGCCACGAAGGAACTTGCCCCAATGCGTCATTTGATGTGGCACGTTTTGGAAATATACAATGGAATGAAGTTTGGAACTGCGTTTCTGCTTATGCTACCAGTGCCGGAATTTATGTGGATGGAGGAAGTAATCTGATTATTGAAAATAATCGTGTGTATCAAAATGGTTGGGGCATTGAAGTAGGGTGCGAAAATATTGGCCAAGAAACAAATTACATTACCGTACGAAACAATTTAATTTACAATAATTTCGATTCAGGAATCAGTATTGGCGGTTTCGATTATCCGGGCGGATCGGGAAAAGTGAACTATGCTAGAGTCAATAACAATACACTCATCAACAATGTTACTGGTCAGACAGGGAATGGCGAAATCAATGTATATTACAATGAAAATGTAACCATCATCAATAATTTAGTTTACGGTACATCGACCAATTTGATGCTAAGTAATTCCATTGGCTCTGCTTTAATGATGATTGATTATAACCTATTTTACACACCCAATGCAACTGAAGAGTTTTTGTGGTTTGGTGGTTCACACATTGGTCTCGCTGCTTGGCAAACACAAACTGTATTCGACGCAAATTCATACAATACTAATCCACTATTGGCCAATGTCAATACGTTCGATATTCACATTGCCGCCAATTCTCCTGCAGTTGATGCCGGACTCCCAACCTATTTGGCAGCCGTTACTGAAGTTGATTGGGATACCATGACCCGCGTTCAAAATAGCCGCGTTGATATTGGAGCAGATGAATATGGTACAGCAATCGGAATTGAAGAACAGTTAGCATATCAATTAACAGTGATGGTTGATCAATCAACACAGGTAGTTGTGGTTAATTTTCCTGAAGTGTTGAACGAAAACGAAACAATAGAGGTTTACAATGCTTCGGGACAAATCCTAGCAAAAGTTTTAGTTGCTGCTGGATCGCAACGCGCAAGCATTTCCACACAAGGATATGCTGCTGGTGTCTATCTTCTTCAACTGCGTGGAAAGCAAACCAAGCAAGGTCGTTTTATCTTATCGCGCTAATTTCAAAATCGCATCAATTCTGTTGTGGCGAAATCCCATTCCGGAGTTTCTAAAATATTGTCTTTCGGAATATAAAACCAAGGCGAATCAACAGACGCATTTGGATTTTTCAGCACATGAATTTGTTGTGCGGGCATATAGCTTTGTACCAGCATAAAGCGTTTTTCTTTTGTTGTTGGGTGTTGAATCAAATCGACAACCAAAACAGCATGCCCAGGCGATCCACCACGAATAAAGACATCGCCAATCTGAATGGAATCTATTGGAATCGACTTTAATTCGCGACTGAGCGAAAGTGTGCCCGCATACATAAACACATCATTCATATACACGCGAAAATTTTTATGATCGGTTTCGTCAACACGTTTTCCGGTTTGAATGCGGTTTACCTTATTCCCCGATGGTTTCAACCGTTCGCCCAAACACCATTGGGTGTAATCGAGGCGGTGGCCGCTGGTGTAGTTGAAATGAATTTGATCGTATTTTTTAGATGCGAAAAGGTATTCGGCACGTAAGCGCATCACCGCATCGGCACATTGCTGCAAATCTACTTTTCCAACATCAATATCGAGCACCGCAAACTGAGCTTGTTGGTTGCGTTTGGCTTCGCCATTGAATAACAAGACGGTCGAATTTTCGGGCAACAACGGCAAGCCGCGCAACCACGATGTGAATGAATTGGGTTCAGCAACACGACGTTCAAACCCTGCCGGAACTCCAATGCGGCAAGCGATACAGCCCGAAGCTTGCGGTTTTTCAAGCCAAGCATAGTGTGTGTAATCACAAACACAGTTAGTTGTTGTATCAATAATTAGCTTTTCGGCTTCTTGTTGATGCGTTTGTGTAGGCCCGCATGCCATGACTAAAAGTAGGAGTATAGGAATAAGGATTATTCGCATGGTTTGAAAGGATGAGATGTTATTCTGCATGCAAATGTTGAACCAATACTTGCGTTACCGCTTCGTAATGGAAAGCGGTAAGGTCAAACGTATGGTTAAAATCTAACTGTTGTGCCTCGTAGGCGGTAAGAATTTCAAGCAAGCGATTAGCTCCTGTCGAACGGTTCAACGAAAATCCAATACGATTCGATTCAAAAAAAGTTTTCAGGAAACCATCTTCCATGAAAGCCAATACAGGTTTTCGGAAGGGTAAATATTCGCCGGTTTTGGTAATCATTAGCACCCGCAAATGATCGGGTAGGAGCAAGGTCAAAAAATCGGCCTGCGCACAAACGTGCTGAAATGCTTCTGGGCTTACTGGTTCTGCAAAACGAAAACAACTTAAGCCGCTATCAGAAAGCAATTGAAAAACTTTCCCACGCGGTGTATAAAAAACAAAATCAATTTTTTGGAACAGCGTAGGCTGTTCATTTTCCAACTTTTTAAACGCAATAATTAGATGCTGGATAACGGGTTCGATGTGCAATAAATCAATCGTACCACCAAAAACGAGTTTGATTTTTCCGTCATCTCGTTGTGTTGGCGTAGCGATGGCCGCTGGTGTTTCAAAGGCATGAGGCAAATGCACATAATTTTTACCGTTAAACTGCTTTTTTAATTCCGCTAAAACATCAGGATGTGGCGACGTAATCAGATCCGCTTTTTCATGGACATACTGTTCAACTTCCAATTCATATTTCTTGCGTTCGGGCGAAAGCTGCGGAATACCATAAGCCAAGCCAGTTGTCCACGGATCGCGGTAATCCACAAGCAGCTTGAGTTCGGGAAATTCCGCTTTCAACTGCGCCATAAAAAACGCCGAACGAAAAGGGGCAACCGTAACAATCACATGCTTAATATTTTCGGAACGAATTAATGCACGGGCTTTTTCTTGTAACGCATTTTGCCAGCAGCCCGAATAATCGTAAGGCGTACCTTCTTGGTTGCGATTGACTTTCGCCAACGCAAAACGGTAACACAATTTATCTGAAAATGATTTTACTTGGCCGCGTAAAATAGCCGGATAGTTTGTTGGCAGACGAAAGGTATGAATGCGTTCATGTTGCACATCGGCCAACCAGCGCGTATCGTTTTTATGCTCCGGTAAAACTTCGGCAGCAAGTACAAAAACTTCGTGGCCCTGTTGCGCCAAATGCTTTGCAAATTTTGCCCAACGCCGACTTCCAATTCCCGGATTGGGTGGGAAATGGAACGCGACGAGCAAGATTTTTTTCATGACAACAGTAAGATCAAACCGATTTCGTTTGTAGCTAGTTTACCGCGAACCATAACGATAGCCCATCGACGTACGGTTGCCCGCATCTTTAATTTCAAACTCAATAACATCTTCAAGAATCAGCGTATTGAGTTTCTCTGGCGTACGTTCTTCGGCAGCTAAAGAAGCCATGCGCAAATGTTGGTTTTTCACGGCTTCGCCAATGACTTGACGCACGGTACGCGCATTGCCAAAATACTTATCGCGTTTTAAATACAACTGATCGAGGTACGATTTGATGTGTGCTTCGGCATCAGGCGTCATTTGCATATTTTCTTTACGCAGTAAGAATTGTGCAATGGTAAATAATTCTTCAGCCGTATAGTCAATGAAATCGTAATGCCGATCAAAGCGCGATTTGAGGCCCGGATTGGTTTCTAAGAACTTGTACATGTTGTCAGGATAGCCCGCAACAATCACGGCAAATTTTCCGCGCATATCTTCCATGCGTTTCAAAATCACTTCAACCGCCTCTTTTCCGAAATCCTGATTTCCCCCCTCGCCAAGCGAGTATGCTTCGTCCACAAACAAAACACCACCAATCGCTTCCTCCACACGTTCACTTGTTTTGATGGCCGTTTGTCCCGTATAACCCGCAACCAAACCTTGCCGATCAACTTCTACCAAATGTCCTTTTTCGAGCAATCCCAATGCTTTGTACAAATCGGCAATGATGCGCGCCACCGTTGTTTTTCCTGTGCCTGGATTTCCGGTAAAGACTGCGTGCAGCGAAAATTTGCCCAAGACATCTTTTCCTGTTTCGCGGTAAAAGCGAACGAGTTTGACAAGCTCTGCAATTTCTGTTTTGATGTTTTGCATGCCCACCAATTCATTCAATTGCGCCATCGCATCGCGCAATAATTTTTCGTTGATGCCCAAATCAGGTTGACGCTTTTTCTTGCCGCCAAATGCTTGTTGAATATCTTCCAACTCAATGCGCGAAAGCGTATCGTTATCAAGTGCTTCGAGATCGCCGCTTTTCATCAAACGCAAGGCCATATTCATTTTGGCTTCGTCCACCAAACCAAGCGCCATACGCGCATTTCCAAATGTACGATCGCGCGTACGATACGATTCGATAAATGCCTCTTCGAGGAATTTTGTTGCGGGTTCGGTAAACGTAACGCCACGCTTCGAAGAACCACTCAGGGCAATGGCAAGCAATTCGTCTGGCAAATAATCTTCGAAATGATAGTGATGTGAGAAGCGCGATTTGAGGCCCGGATTGGAATTTAAGAAACCATCCATTTCCTTGGGATAACCAGCAACCATAATGGCAATATCGCCAATGCCATCTGACATTTCTTTGAGTAAAATTTCGATGACTTCTTTTCCAAAATCTTTCGAGTCGTCGCCAACGCGCGCGAGGGAATAAGCTTCATCTACAAATAAAATTCCACCACGCGCCTCTTCAATCATCTTGCGTGTTTTGGGAGCTGTTTGTCCGATGTATTCACCCACCAAATCGGCGCGATCTACTTCTACAATATGACCATTGGTGAGTAAGCCCATTTGCTTGTAAATT
>JAAFIA010000083.1 GCA_013298545.1 Bacteroidota bacterium
ACAGTTCGGTTTTAAAGTTCCAGATTCCAAGTTCCAAAGGTTGCGATTTTGGACACAGTTCGGTTTTAAAGTTCCAGATTACAAGTTCCAAAGGTTGCGCTTTTGGACACAGTTCGGTTTTAAAGTTCCAGATTCCAAGTTCCAAAGGTTGCGATTTTGGACAGATGCGATTTTTAAGGTGCGATTCCCAAAAGAATGCGTTCTGGGTCTTGTTATTTATAACTTGGAAATTGGAATCTGGAAATTGGAACCAGGAATCAGGAAATTAGAACTTGGAAATTGGAACTTGGAAATTGGAATCTGGAATCTGGAAATTGGAATCTGGAAATTGGAACTTGGAACGTGGAACTTGGAACTTGGAATCTGGAAATTGGAATCTGGAAATTGGAACTTGGAACTTGTCATTTGAATTTTCATAACCCGTATCTTTACGCACCATTTTAATTATGCAAGAACACCTTAAACACCCCGTTTTTGAAGTCGTAGCAAGCGAAGCCGCTGCGCTTGGAATTGATGCGTATGTCATTGGCGGATTTGTGCGCGACCTGATTTTGGGCCGTGTTGGAAAAGATATTGATATTGTTGCTGTTGGCCATAATCCCGAAATTAAAGCCGTTGGTATTGTACTTGCCGAAGCAGTTGCTAAAAAATTAAAAGTACGTGTCAACGTTTTCCGCAATTTCGGAACAGCACAGATTAAACTCGATGACTTGGAAGTTGAATTTGTTGGTGCGCGTAAAGAATCGTACGACCGCAATTCGCGCAAACCAGTTGTTGAAGATGGAACGCTTGAGGACGATCAAAATCGCCGCGATTTTACCATCAACGCCATGGCCATTAGCCTCAATAAAAAAAATTATGGCGCCTTGCTCGATCCGTTTGGTGGATTAAAACACCTCGAAGAAAAATTAATCCAAACACCGCTTGATCCAGATATTACATACTCTGACGATCCATTGCGCATGATGCGCGCCATTCGTTTTGCATCGAAACTCAATTTCACCATTCATCCCGAATCGCTCGATTCCATTGCGCGCAACAAAGAACGCATCAAGATTGTGTCGATGGAACGCATCACCGATGAATTGAATAAAATTATTCTCTCTGCCGTTCCTTCGGTTGGATTCAAACATTTATTCAACACCGGATTACTCGCCATTATTTTCCCTGAAATGCAATTGCTGTACGGCGTTGAAACCATTGAAGGAAAATCGCACAAAGACAATTTTTACCATACGCTCCAAGTGCTCGACAATGTTGCCGAGCGTTCAGATAACCTCTGGCTGCGCTGGGCCGCCATACTTCACGACATTGCAAAACCTGCCACCAAACGTTTTGAGCCGAATCATGGCTGGACATTTCATGGCCATGAAGATCGTGGTGCGCGCATGGTTCCCAAAATTTTCACCCGCTTGAAATTACCGTTGCATGAAAGTATGCGGTATGTGCAAAAGCTTGTGCAGCTTCACCTCCGCCCCATCGTGCTCTCGCGCGAAGAAGTTACCGACTCCGCTGTTCGCCGTTTACTTTTCGATGCGGGAAACGAAGTCGATGACCTCATGCTCCTTTGCGAATGCGACATTACGTCCAAGCAAGAAGAGCGCGTCAAACGTTACCTCAAAAATTTCGAACTCGTTCGCACCAAGCTCAAAGAAATTGAAGAAAAAGATCACCTCCGCAACTGGCAGCCGCCCGTTACTGGCGATGACATCATGACCGCATTCAATTTGCTGCCTTGCCGCGAAGTGGGCATCATTAAAAATGTCATCCGCGAATCCATTCTAGATGGCATCATTCCGAGCGAACGCGATGCTGCTTGGCAACTCATGCTCGACGAAGGAAAAAAATTAAACCTTTCGCCCATTGCTGGCGCAGAAAAACCGTTTCCGCTCAACACAAAAACTGAAACGCATGAAAATACCAAGCAATAAAGTTGCCGACATCCTTTGGTATTTCAGGCAAGAACTTGCCACGCGTTACGACGTTTCAGAAATTGATCAAATGGCCGCTTGGTGTTTTGAAGATTTTGTGGGTATGAGCCGAACCAGTTTACTTACGCGCCCCGACGCCACTGTTAACGAATCTGATTTGCTGCGTTTCCATTTTGCTGTTAAAGCCCTCCGCACTGGCCGCCCCATTCAATACATTTTAGGCAAAACGGTGTTTTACGGACTAAACCTCAAAGTCAACGAAAACGTACTCATCCCGCGCCCCGAAACCGAAGAACTCGTAGCATGGATTTGTGCCGACCGTAAAACAGACGCATCCACTTTTTCAATCCTCGACATCGGAACCGGAAGCGGTTGCATTGCATTGGCATTGAAAAAAAATTTACCGCAAACACATGTATATGCGCTCGATGCGTCGCTTGGTGCGCTTACAATTGCGCGCGAAAATGCGCACACAACAGCAAACGAATTGCATTTTCTCCACCTCGATATTTTAGAAAATACTACCGCAGCAAAAATCCCCAACTGCACCGTCATCGTCAGCAATCCGCCTTACATCAAACGCTCCGAAGCTAGTTCTATGGCCGAACATGTGCTGCAACATGAACCAAACGAAGCCTTGTTTGTTCCAGACGATGATGCCTTGATTTTTTACAGCGCAATCGGAAAACTAGCGTTGGAAAAACTTAAACCGAATGGTGCACTTTATTTCGAAATTAACGAAGCATTGGGCTACGAAACCTGTATGCTACTGCAAGAACTCGGTTTTGGTGATGTTGAACTACGGCAAGACATGCAAGGCAAAGACCGCATGATTCGTGCGCGAAAAGAAAAATTAATAAGCTAGATACAAGTGAAACGAACTAAGCAATCTTAAATAAATGAATATTAAACGATAGATAAAATGTCAACGCTTTAATAAAATTAAAGATCTATAATGACACTAACATGGTGAAATCAATTGCTGCTTTTTATTTTATATAGACACACAACGACTTTCGGTATTTGTTGAAAAAAATCAAAGCGAAAACAGATCTGTATTTATTATCTTTAACTCTTACAAAGTCAATGACAAATTATATAAACTACATAAATGAAACGCTTAAGCCGAGAATAACCGAAAAAGAGGTTGTTCTTGACTTGTTTGCGGGTTGTGGTGGCTTGTCATTAGGCTTTGAGGCTGCAGGTTTCAAGACAATTGGTTACGAAATGGACAAAGCAGCATCAGACACTTATAATAAAAATCTTGTTGGCGATTGTTTCCCAATAAAACTTGACCTTAACTTTCAATATCCGCAAGCAGATATTGTTATTGGTGGACCTCCTTGCCAACCTTTTAGTGTTGGCGGACACCAAAAAGGGATGGAAGATGCAAGGGATGGTTTTCCTGTTTTTATTGATGCAGTTAAGAAATTGCAACCCAAGGTTTTTATGTTCGAAAATGTTCGAGGGCTTTTATATTCAAATAAATGGTACTTCGATTTAGTATTGACAGAACTTCGTAAACTTGGTTATATCATTGACTTCAAGTTGTTAAACGCTGTAAATTATGGTGTTCCTCAAAACAGAGAACGACTTTTTGTTTTTGGGCATCGCGCAAAATTTAATTTCCCAAAACCCAATCTTCGAAAAGTAACAGTAGGTGAAGCAATTGGAGATTTGATGTTCACAACTCCACCTGAGAGTAAATTCTTCACAGCATCAATGGACACATATGTTGCTAAATATGAAAAAGCATCTTCGTGTATTAACCCAAGAGATTTATATGCTGATAAACCAGCAAGAACATTGACTTGTAGAAATCTTGCGGGTGCAACTGGTGATATGCAACGTGTAAAGTTAAAAGACGGAAGAAGAAGAAGACTTTTGCACAGCGAAGCGGCAAGACTACAGAGCTTCCCTGATTGGTATGTATTTATAGGTAATGAAACCCAAAAATTTAATCAGATTGGGAATGCAGTTCCTCCACTTTTAGCATATCAAATGGCATTAGCATTGAAAGAATGTCTTCGAATTGAAAAGTTTTATTCAGCAGAAGAAATTATAGAAAATAATATACATGCCAATCAAGTGCTGACACTTTTTTAAAATGAAGAATTATATACCCCAAAGCACCAAACCAAAGGCTACTCAAAAAATCATAAATGAAGCTTTAGACATTTTGGAAAATGTAGGCATTCCAATGACCAAAACAGAAAGGGGTTTGGAAAGAATGGCTGTTTGTTTTCTTGCTGTTGCTGGTGTAACAAAAGATTGGAGCAAAGCTAAAGAAAACACAAATCTTAAATCTCGTGACATCATAAACCTCGTAAACAGAAACTTTGAAGAGAAAATATCTTTGGGGTCATATGACGACATACGTCGAAAAGACTTAAAACACCTCGTTCTTGCAGACATTATTGTGAATACTGGTGTAAAGAAAGACTCTGCTACAAATGATCCAACAAGAGGTTACTCTTTACATCCAGAATTCAAAAAACTTATTGTCTCATACAAAACCCCTGTGTGGGTAAAAAACTTAGAGGCTTTCAATAAAAATAAGCCTTCGCTTGCTGACATTCTTTCACGTAAAAGAAATCTTGAGAAAATTCCCGTAAAACTTCCCAACGGAAATCCAATTGAGCTTTCACTTGGCGAACACAATGTTTTACAAAAAGCACTTATAGAAGAATTCCTACCTCGTTTTGGTAGCGACTGTGCCGTGCTATACATTGGCGATACATCAAACAAGACTTTACACATAGAGTTTGAGGAATTGAAAAAGCTTAATTTTTTTGAACTTTCTCACAATGAACTTCCAGATATAATTGCTTTTAGTAAAAAAAACAACTGGCTTTATTTAATCGAAGCAGTTCATAGTTCGGGCCCAATGAGCGAAACAAGAGTTTTAGAGTTAAAGAAAATGCTCAAAGACTGTAAGGCGGAACTAATTTTTGTAACTGGTTTTCTCACTCGAACAGAATTTAAAAAATGGATGTTAGACGTTGCTTGGGAAACTGAAGTTTGGATTGCTGACAACCCAGACCATCTCGTTCATTTCAACGGACATAAGTTTTTAGGTGCTTATTAGTCAACACTTTGGTGGTCTATTTGTATTTTTTAAACGTAAAGACCATCGTTAAAAAATATGAATAGACCTCAAACGATAAAAAACACAAACCCATGGCCAACAATTTCCTCACTGCCGAATGGCGAAAATTAATTCTGGCCAATTATGCTGTTGATCCAAAAATTCTCTTGCCCTACCTTCCTGCCCATACCGAACTTGATCTTTGGAATAATGTATGTTATGTGAGTATCGTTGGTTTTATGTTTTTAAACACAAAACTCAAAAGCATTCCAATCCCCTTTCACCGCAATTTTGAAGAAGCCAACCTCCGCTTCTATGTCAAACATCAACACGGGCATGAATCGCGACGAGGTGCTGTTTTCATCAAAGAAATTGTGCCTAAACCAATCATTTCACTTGTTGCCAATACCATCTACAAAGAGCATTACGAAACCATGCGCATGAATCACATTTGGGATGAAAAAAAGGATTCGTGGTTTGTGAAGTATGCGTGGAAAAAAGAAAACTGGAATTCCATTTCCATCGAAACAGGAAAAAAACGTTTGCCTATTTTACCCGAAAGCGAAGCCGAATTCATTACCGAACATTATTGGGGATATACCAAACTCAACGACCGCAAAACATCGGAATACGGCGTAGAGCATCCGCGTTGGGAAATGTATGAAACGAAAAAATACAACATCGGCATTGATTTTGAATTGCTGTATGGTCCTGATTTTGCTTTTCTGAAAAACGAAAAACCCATTTCTGTTTTCATGGCCGAAGGTTCTGCCATTGCCGTAAAATCAGGAAGAACAATTTGAATTTCTGCAAACACGTTCTTTTTTTCAACCTATCTTAGCAGCACAACATTGCAGCACCAACTGCTTCCTGTTTTATGCTAAAAATCTCCGTCATAACCGCTTGTTACAACAGTGCCGAGACAATCGAAACGACTGTAAAATCAGTCCTTTCGCAGGAAGGCGTTGAATTGGAATACATTCTTATTGACGGAAAATCAACCGATCAAACACTTGCCGTTTTAGAGCCGTATCGCGCCCATTTTGCACATTTTATTTCAGAAAAAGATCAAGGTATTTACGACGCGCTCAACAAAGGCATTGCACGAGCAAGTGGCGATGTTGTTGCAATACTTCATGCCGATGATTTTTATGCGTCACCAGATATTTTGAACCATGTTGCTGCTTGTTTTGAAAAAAACAACTGCGCCAGCGTTTACGGCGATTTGCATTATGTCGATCGAAACGATACGACGAAAATTGTGCGCAATTGGAAATCGTGCACATACACACCCGATTTATTTTTAAAAGGTTGGATGCCGCCCCACCCCGCATTTTTCATACGCCGCGAATACTATCAGAAATACGGCTCATTCGATACACAATTCAAAACAGCGGCAGATTACGAACTTATGTTGCGCATGTTATACCGCCACAAGATTGGTGCCGTCTATTTGCCCGAAGTGCTTGTAAAAATGCGTACAGGTGGTGTAAGCAATGTATCGCTCAAAAACAGAATTCGCGCCAACCGCGAAGATCGCCATGCTTGGAAAATTAACGGATTAAAACCAAACCTGTTTACGCTTATTCAAAAACCACTTTCCAAACTCACACAGTATTTCGGAAAATAAATGTGTGCGTAAAAACATCACCACTTCAACCGAATTTTCCGCACTGGTCTTCGCAACAGTTTCCCATGTCGATTAGAACCAAATTTATCCTGACGATCTTTGATCCAAGGGTATTGCGGCCTACCCACAGAACTATGGCCACGAAATAAATAAGCAAACTCGACCGATGTTGACAAATACGAATCGTTATGTGTTTCGTCGCCTCGCTTATTTCCGGGTGTGAAATTTTCGGCAAAAGCCGCATCCACATTCCCCAACTCACCAGTCCGATTGGCCAGCAATCCGGCAAGCGAATTTTCGGGATGTGCCACATAATTTTGACTCACATCATCCAAATAATCTGTAAACGTTGTGCGCCAATTCAACTCCCAACCTAAACGAAATTTACGATTGATCGTATAACAAAATCCGGCTGAGACGGGTACAACCGCAACAAACCGCTTATACGCATATCCTTCTGTTTCGAGCGCCGGTAAAGCAATCCACTCATCCTTGTAATTCGCTTTGGGATTATGATAAATCACTCCCGCGCCAAGACCGGCGTATAAACTGAATTTATTGGGATGACGGTAGTTTGAAAAATCGTTTACGGTATAGAAAAAATATTGGCCTTGCACCGACCATTCAAACACATCGTTACGAAAACTCAGGTTGCGTGTATTCCTAGCCCGATTTGAGGATAAAGCATCATTTCCTGCAAGCCGCAACCACGATACATTTGTTTTGACTGAAAAGTCGCTATTGATGCGGTAGCGGAGATACGTTCCTATGGCCGCCCGCGTTTGGGTCAACTTCATATCCGAAACAAAATCGCGGCGCGTAAGTTCGTTGCCACCCATATCGCCCAAATAATTTGCAGCACCAGTAGAAATACCAAACTCCAAATTGTACTGCGCTTGACAAGTGCCAACACAAAGCAGAGCAAGTCCAAACAGCATGAAATTGCGTTTAAGGGTAATCGTAGCCATACACATTGTTTTGAGGTTTATGCTTTTACGCAGTATATGGGCAAACAGTTACTTCCTATTTTTTACAAAAAATCCCGCCAAAAATTGACGGGATTTTGTTTAAAACTTCGCACGTACTTTGCGGCGTTTATATTTTTTGCCTTTAAATAAGCTACTGTATTTCGATTTATAAATCGAACTCTTACCACGAATCACATAGCTGTATTCAATATTGGTGGTGAGGAACGAATCGTTGTGCGTTGGATCGCCACGTTTTTCGCCTGGAGCAAAACTTGCACCGATTACAGGATCAACATTGGGACGCTCGTAAGTGCGGTTGGCTAAAGCAATAGCCATAGGAGAAGGCAAAATATTCGGATCGGCATACGTTGTACTCACATCATCTAAATAATCGGTGAAGGTTGTACGCCAACATAAATTCCAACCAATGCGGTGAATTTTAGCAACTGTAAAATAAAAACCACCAGAAACCGGAAGCGACAAGGTAAGTTTAGTGTAATTATTTCCTTCAGTCATCAACGGACGTAAGGCAACCCAATCGCCCTGATAAAAAGCCTGAGGCGAATGATACATCACACCAACACCAGCACCAATATAAGCACGGAAACCATTGCGGTAACGGTAAGTATGGCCCAAGTCATTCACTTCGTAAAAGAAAAACTGACACTCGTTTGAAAGTTCAAATACACGATTTCGGAAATTCAGATTGCGTGTATTGCGCGGAACGTTTGTAGAAAGCGAATCGGCTCCACGCAAGATGATGAAGTTCAAACTCGATTTGATCGAAAACATGGGCGAGAGCTTGTACCGCGCGAAAATATTGGACGAAGCACGTGTTTGTTTCAGCTTCATATCGGCCACAAAATCACGACGCGTTAGTTCGTTACCGCCCATATCGCCCAAATAATTGGCAACACCCAAACCGCCACCATATTCCCAATTGTATTGGGCATTTGAAGCCAGTGGAAGTGCCATCACCGATAAAACAAAAAGTAGTTTACGCATGTTTTTGGGATTAACCATTTGATTTTCAACTACGAAATAACGAAAAACGGGCCAAAAAAACAAGGACGAACCGTTAAATCAGCTTTCTGTTCGTTGAATGACTTTATTCGATCGATTGACTAGCGCGGGTTGTTAAATAAATCATCTGCCTGACCGCCGTATTGACTATTGCCGTTACCATTATCCAAATTGCGATTTGAATTGTCGCGCTTGGTCAGGCGCACACGCCAACGCTCATCCCGCACTTCCCCCCGCGCATCCGAATGAATCAACGCATAATTATTGGTTACCAAATCGAAATTGCCAAAAACAAAACGCTTGTTGGTTTGCGTCGTGTTGCTTGGTTGATTGCTAGTATTTCCCGCAGCAGCCATATTGCCACGAATCGTATAATATTGCCAAATTTCATACGGATACGAACTTGGCTCATTGTTCATCACCGTGCGCTGATCGGGCGGACCGTATTGCAAATACACACGTCCACGATCGGTTTCATACCCTTTCATGATGGGCGTACTAAATTCCTTATTCACCTTTTTCACTTCCAGGTTGTATGTCAACCAAGCCCCTTCTGGATTTTCGGCATTGCGCGTTACCCAGAAATTATATACATACTGTTGCATCGCTTTCGTATCGCCACCTTTAATGATGGTCTCGGCATAATCTTTCTCACCCTCCGAACTGATCGGACGCAAACAACGCATGCACTGAATCAACGAATCTTTTTCTGTAATCCGACTAGCGAATGTTCCAGCCACATCAACCGCACCAATATCCTGCAAATTGCGCGCAATTGTTGGATTGAAACGCTCAAACGAAGCACGACGTGTCGTCATCAATTTATTCAACCCATTGCGTACTTCAATCACCAAATTGTAACGGCCATTTGGAAGTTTCGTAATGTCAAACGCACTAAGGATGATGTTTACTTTATTCGGAATCATTTTAGTGAAACTGCTGAAATCATTCATACGATTTCCTGTTTCAGCCGACTCGATGGAAAACAACACCACAAACTTTTCATCTGGTCCAAGCGATTTATACACGTTGTACAATTCCGCATAAAACGAAAGCTTATCCATATTTTCTGGATAAAAACTCGACACATACGGCACAACATCGTAACCACTCTTGCTCAACATGTTTTGCGTGATGGTGGGCGTGTACGATTCCAAAAATTCAATATTCGATAAGGAAGCGGAATCGGGATCAATATCAATCACCACAGGCAAATGATTGGTAATCAAATGCGCATCTTTTTTGTTTTTATCCGAAAGAACAATTTGCAAATCGTAAATACCGAGTGGTAAATTCACCCGTTGTAAATCGAGAAAATTTTGAACCTTAGCCGAATCGCTCACTACGGGACTATTGAGTGTATAGCGTTTGGCAGAAATAATCGAGTCGTTGCGGGTGAAGGTCATAAACACGTCCACGCCCGCTTGGTAGCCACCTGCGCCCGTAGGCAAATACGTTACCGATTGCCCAATCACGGACAAATACGTTTCGACATAAGTTTTAGAATCGGGTTTAGCAAATGCGGCCCAACTCAGGTTGGCGGTAATTTCGCGAGCAAATGCAGGTTCTGCAAGGAGTGCTGAAGCAAGGAGGAGAATGAATTGACGCATGATTGGCGGCTTAAAATTTAAGTATGAACAAATTGCGGACCGCTAGTCTGAATCAAATTTCGATCCAAACAAGGATGTTGCAGCCGCTGAAACTGCCTTACGAAGGTAGGCTTTTTTCGGGAATGGTACATCAACTAGCAAGCTGTTCATAAAACGACAGCATGAAGTTTAAGTGCATAAAAAACACGTTGCTACATTCAGGGAAAACCCTATCCATTTATACAAGCAAAATTCACTACTATTGCTTTTCTCAATAAGTCGGAAGCATCAAACCTCTACAAAAAAATAAAATATGGCCGGATTTGAATTTCGTTTTGTTTCCATGGGCATGGGCGATTGCACCTTGATTAAATGTCCAGATGGAAAAGTGGTGATTGTGGATTGTGGGACATCATCGACAGGTAAATTTATGAATTGGGAAACGCATTTTGCAGAAGCACAAAATTGGTTAGGCAGAAACGCAAGTTTGGGCAAAATACATGCCGCTGTGCTTACGCATTCAGATAAAGATCACTATAATAAATTATTAAGTCTTCTCTATATCGGTCAAGCAATAGATGACGAAACTGAAACATTAGTTGATGCATATTATAGTATTGAAAATGTTTACTTCAGTTGCCCAAGAAAATCGACAGATGAAACACCTATGGCTAGTTATGACCAAATAGGTACAGGTCTGAGTATAACCGATGGACTATTCAATACGAAGGGTATATTTCTTGTCAACTTGAATGACCCCAAAGGCAAAAAAAATACGACAATCCAATACGAGGCTGATGAAGAAGATGCCATGAATTATTTTGAAACTGTAACGAAGATTATAGGCACTCCTGGAAAAGTAAATATTGCTTTCGGGAAAGATACAAATAAGAATTATCCTTGGTCATTGGACATTATAGCTGGGAATGTAGGCGAAGTCGAAAAAAAAATTAGCGATGCTGAAAAAATCAACTCCAATAGTCTTGTTGTTTTAGCAAACTACAATGGCAAGAAAACCCTTTTAATGGGCGATGCAACCATACAAACACAAAAGTACTTGATTGATTCGGGTCATATCGATGATCTTGCCGACTTAGAACTTATGACCTTACCGCATCACGGGAGTAAACATAATTTCTACAAAGCATTTTACGATAAAATCAATCTGGATTCGTTGGTCATTAGTAGCGGTTTTTTAGAGACGTTGCATCGTTTGCCAAATTATGGTGGATGTATAGAGCATTGGGAAAAAAAAGTAGGCGAAAACAAAGATGTGCAACAAGACAATTCGTATTGGTATGCCGTTGATAAAAACGATACAAATACACAAACAGAACTTCAAAAACTAATCAAGAAATGGAATACATACGGTTATCACTACGATGATCCTAAACCGAAACTACCAAATAGGCTTTTCCCAGATCAAGATGATGAAGAACAAGCCTGTTATCCTCACGAAAACGGATATTCAATCATTACAAGAAAAAAGCAAGTTGACTATGATAATTTTTATTTTATGAAACTATGTGTAACAACTAAAAATATACTTCAAACATCACAAGGATCGATACTTATTGGCATGGATCATGAAGGAATTGAGATCATCAAATATCCATTTGCTGGTGAACCAAAAATTAAAGATTTAAAGTCGGAATAAGCAGATCATTTCATCGAATAAACTTCTGCATTGAGCTATAAAATTTCAAAAAGCATTACCCATGAATAAAGCACAACTCAAAGCAATTATTGACCAAGCGATCAGTAACAACCAACTGCAATTCAATTTTAGTACATTAGAAAATCTGAAACTTACAGAAGCAGGTAAAGCGTTTTTGAAAAATGGGCAGTTGAACGCTATTAGTCCAATCGTAATGGAACTAGATGCATCAGATGGCGATGGCTGGAAAATTACAGCAAAAGGGAATGAAGGGATATTTAAACACACCGAATTTGCATTAACATTAAAATTAGTCGCTGAATCGTGCGAAGCTTCACTCACCGCTTCTGGCTTGGAAGACTGGCAATTCTCCAGCATGTTTCGTTTGCAACGCATGGAGCTTTTTGATTATTTCCCGAAATCTGTTTTCAAAAAAGTTGCGATTTCCTGTTCGTTTGCACCCGATAAAGAAAATTTATTTGTAGCCAATTTCAATGCTGAATTGAATTTGAATGGCCTACAAGGAGAACTTAAATCGTGGCTGGGTTTAGATCAATTAACTATATCAGGACAGATCGGACTAGCAAACGATGCAAGTAAACTGACTCAATTAAAATTTGAACTCCCGCTTAACAAAACACTCGATTTTGGGCCATTTAGTACCAGTCAATCGGGCATCGCGATCATCGGACATTTTATAAAAACAGGAAAAGAGCAAACGCCTGTGTTTGTAAAACCATTTTTACACATTTTTACAACATTAAGCATCAAATCAGGCAATACACCTATTCCTGTTCCGCTGCATACTTCACTCTCCGATTGGGGAAAAGAAATAACCTTTCATGCAAACACAAAAGCATTATCGCAATTTAGCCTTCAAGCGCTCGATGCACTAGGCGATTCTGTTGGCATTTTAAGTATGCTGCCGCAAAACCTGCGTCTGGCCAATACGGTTCAGGTTTCTTCCTTTGGCTTCACTTTAACACCGGGTTCAAAAATTTTAATTCCACGCATTGCTTGTCGGTTTGATCAGGCAAATGCTTGGGATGTGCTAACCTTACCGTCTAACAAAAAACTAACTATTCAACATGCAGGCGTAGATTTCATCTTGCTAAATTCAGCTCAAAACAAAAAAAGTGTTCGACTAAATGTCTTTGGCGAACTGAAATTAAGCACCGCCATTTTTGAACTAAACTGTAACGTAAATTCAAAATTAATCAGCGCGCACCTAAAGCCTGATACAACTTTACCGCTTGGTGAACTGGTAAACGAATGGCTTGGCGATACCAGCCTTGAAATCCCTGCGCCAATCAAATCATTTAAACTAACCGAGTGTAACGCGTCTTTTTCTTTAGCCCATTCCAATTGCGAAATTTCATTCGCTTACGACAATCATTTTCAGAAGAACGAACATTGGGGCAATTTACCCTTGCTTTGCAGCGGCTCACTCCAAGCAAAATACGAGTCGGCTTCCGAAACAAAATTTAAACTCAACGCAACAGGAAATTTATTTTTTCATGACATCAAATTTTATTGGGAACTAATCATTGGTTCTACTTCCAGCATCACCGCCACCGCACAAAACCTCCAACTCTCCACCATCATCAAAGCTTGGACGGGCGAAGATTTACCCGAGGGTATGCCCGACCTTATCAGCGACGAGCTAACGCTCACCCTAGCAAGCGATAAATCATTTTCCATTGCCGGCGATTTTCGCGTAACAGACCAAAAACTCAATCTTGCCGGAAAAGAAATTGTACTCGTTGGCGTCAAATTTAAATTCGCTTACTCAAGTGAAAAAACGGAACTCGCCATCGATGTTCATGGAAATCCCGATTGGGAAATGACTACTGGGTTCAAACTCCATGCCTACAATTTATCGTTTGCCTACGACAAAGAAAAAACCACGGGCACAGCATGGAAACTCGGCGGCAGCCTCGATGTAACGGCTTTTGATACACGACGCATGCAAGTTGCTGGTGCTTGGGAATCGAAAGGCGAAACAAAAAAATTGAGCCTCAGCGCAAGCGCGCAAAGCCTCGCAGAAAAACTTTTGCCCGATGCGTTTACAAGCATTCCCGGAATTGATGCAACGGCCTCTACCGAAATTTTCAATGCGCTAAAAGCAGCCGAAATGCTCGATGAAAAAGGAAACGTTACATCCAAATTTACACCTTGGAAAACAGATTTTTCGTTTACGCCGCCAGAAGCTTACAAAGCACATACCGAGGCCATTCTCGAACGCGTTACCGGACAAAATCATTTCCTCTCCATCGCGTACGAAGGACAAAAACTAGCCACCTACACCCCGCACGAATTGGTGCTGGTTTGGAAAAAAACAAGCGATAACAGTACTTGGAGTTTGGATGCTGTTTCGTCGATGCAATTCTATACACCGCTCACCGGAAACGATCCTGTTTTCAAATTGCGGTACGGACAAGTTGGTTTCAAACGCAACAACAAAGAACAAGAAACCAATTTCAGTTTTACAGCCAAAGAAGCGAGTCTGAAATTGTTTGACATCAACTATTCCGAAGCCAATGGCGTTTCAGAAAGTACTGGCGAAATTGTTTACGAAAAAAAGATTTTTACAGCGGCCTTCAACCTCGGCTCATTACGTTTCGATAAAAAAGAAAACGATTGGACGCTTGTGTGCAACTCTTCCCTCCTCTTTTCAGGAATGCCCAAAGTGCTCGCACATGTGCTCGAAAATAAACTTGATTTTGGGGCTACGCTCAAAAAAGATGGCCTCGAATTTTTTGCCAAAGACGGATTAAAAACACTCGTCGTCCCCGATTTCTTGAAAGACATTGCCAAAGCGGCAAACATTACCCTTCCCGATGTTGGCAACAGCGCCATCAAACTCACAGGTGTGTTTCTAAAGGTTGGAAAAGAACTCAGCATTCGTGCTGAAGGTGGATTGGGACTTCCAGAAAAATTAAATGAGGCATTAGGTTTCGAGAAAAAATTCATCCGTACTTACGTTCCAAACGACGATAAAAGCCTTATTCGCGCTAGCATCAGCCTAGGCACCGATGGCATCAAAGGAAATGTGTTGAACTCTCCTTTTGAAGACATTGAAGGCATTAGCGAAAAGGATGATATTTACACCATTGATTTGGATAAACTCACAGGCGTTGCGGGGTGCGGAATGCTCAAATTGAAAAAGCCTGAATTAGCCTTGGATTTCAAGAAAGGTGCGTTTAAACTCAGTGGTGGCTACGAACTGGTCAAAGAAAAAGGATTGGCTGTTCCGCTTGGGCCATTGAAATCGTTTATGAACTTGATTCAGTTGCCCGAAATTGCCAAGGCATTGCCAAGCAAAGTCAGCATCACGGAAATGAATTTTACACCAGCCACATTTAAAAAACTCCTCGACGATTCTCCTATTAAAATCCCGAAAGAATTAAACGATGCGCTTGGCACAGTAACTGATTATTTCGAGAAATTACCGCCGCACTTAAAAGATTATTTCAACGTACGCTTGCCCGATAAATTGGATTTCGCGCTCAACGTTACACCCGATGGCGGCGTGAGTTTTAACCTCGAAACCAAAGGCGCTCCTGTTCAATTGTTGTTGCCGACACCAGTTGCACTCGTGGGTTACCAAATCAGTCGCATTGATTTTGGAACAGCTTTTGGCGGTGCTTTGTTAAAACTGGAAATCAGTGCGCGCATGGATGCGTTTGACTACATCAGTCTTGCATCGGCCTTATTTTTATACGATGTGCCTGAACTCGTGCAATGGATGCCGCCACGCGAAATCCTCGGACGTAGCTTTGACATCAAAGATTTAGTTTTCTTGATTGTTTACCAATCGGGTGTACCCATTCCGATTCCTGTTTTTTACAAAAAAATCGCGTTCACCTCTGTTGGCCCTGAAGGATTAATGGTTGATGCCAACATTAGTTTTCCGAAGCCGGAAGTCAATTTGATGAAGGCATTGAAAATTATTGGGGAACTGAAAAATTTATTCACCAACGGAACAGATCTCACAGTAAATCCACGTCCGATTACGTTTGCGCAAGGCGAAAATTTCAAAGAAGGCTCTGCTCCAGAAAGTGAAATGAATCTGACGTTTAATGCGGGTCCATTGTATGTGCGTTTGCCCAAATGGATTGCAACGGAGCCTGACCCTAAAGGCGGTTTGCGTGGCTATACGTTAGGCGTTACCGAAAACTACCAATTGCTCAACGTGCTGAATTTTGCAGCAATTCTGCTCAACAGCATTCACCATTTATTTAAAAAAGAATCGGACTCGTCGTATTTCCTCAAATCGTTCGACATCAAGCACCGCACAGGTGCAATCAAAGCACAACTCTTGAGCAAACTGGAAGTGGAAGGTGCTTGGATTGCGGCTACACCGAAAGAATTTACAACAACAGGCTGGCCCATACTCTCGCGAGAAATCGGTGAAGAACAAGCGAAGAATTTATTAACGGTTATTCCTGTTGACGATCAGCATCTCTTGAATGCGCAAGACGATAAATCGACCTTAATTTTTCTGCATGGCAAATTGAAAATTGCTACGGCGTTTGAAGCGTCGGCAACTGGTGGTTTGCTCTTTAGCAGCAGTCGCGCAGGAATTGGTTTACGTTTAGCCGGACAAATTGGCAACAATACCTTTACATGGCTCTTGCAAGGTGCAGCACGCATCGACAAAACCGGATTTTTAGTGAGCGGAAAAGCGGCATTTACGTTCTTGCAATTTAAGTTGTTTGATGGCGAGTATTTGTTAACGAATGATCGCTTGCATATTAAAATGGATTTGGGCGATACCAATTTGCCCCTCAGTTTATCGGGCGAGTTGAATGGCGAATTTAGAACCGGACTGTTCAAGCTTGATGGCAGTGGCAAGTTGCGTTTCTTTGGTTTAGAAGCCAGCGGAAGTCATAAATACCATTTCGATGAGACCTCAAGTCTGATTGAGCATAAAGGGAAATTAACGCTAGGAGCATTGGCCAATTTCGAACTCGATTTATTGAGTCAGAAAAACGCACAGCAATTCATCCTGTTGGCACAGTTAAAAGGCGAAATACTCAGCATCCTGAAATTCGATTTCTTGGGAAGCATGCAGGAAAACCCGCAAACAGGCTTGGTTGTAACCGGAAAAAACACCATTGCGTTGTTTGGAAAAAACATTCTTGATGTAACGGCTACTTGGCAAAATGGAATTTTAGAATTTAGCCAAGAGATGGATTTGTTTCCAGGACTCGAATCGTTCTTGGTGATGAAGAATGATGTTGCTGGAAAAATTGGTCGTGATATTTTTGAGCTTAAAGGCGATGGTTTTTTCAAATTAGGGCCACTGGATCTCGACACGCACGCCGATTGGAAATGGACACCTGAAGGTTATAATTTTAGAACACAACTAAAACGCATTTTAGGCGAAGATGTTTGGCTTACATTCAGCGGCGAAAATGGCGAAGCCAAGTTTAAAGGAGAAATGCCCAAAGCGGTAAAACTTTTCCAAAACACCTTACAGATCAGTGCGGCAAGCAATCCCGAATTGGGTCCGGTAGTAGAAATGCGCGTGAACGGAAATGCTTTGCAGTATTTTTATTTCGATGGTGCCTTTAATTTACTGGGCATTTCGGCAGCTGCAAAAATGAAGTGGGAGAACAACCAGTTTGAATTGGCCATCATACACAAAATGCAAGCTGGTTCTATTTTCAAAGCCGATTATCAGTTGCTTGCTCACTACTCGCCCTCGCTTTTGGAAGTAAAAACTAATTTGGATCTCGAGCTGGATTTAAAACCTGTTTTTGAAGTCGTAGGTAAAGGAATTGCTAAACAAACCAAGGCTACATTCTCCATCAGAAATTTAAAACTAAAAGTAGAAAAGAAAGGGCTACCCGATACCAAAGATGATACCGACTTGCGCGAGCGCTTACGCCTTGTAAAAGCTGAATTGAAACGCATTGGTGATATCCTAAAAGAAGAAGAGCGAAAAGCCAGTCTCATCATAACCGAATTGGAAAAATACCGTGATCACGCATCTAGAAAGCAAAGTCAGTATAAATTCGATAAGCCGGAAGAAAAGGAATGGTGGATTTTTTGGGAAGAAAAATTCCAAACAGCCAATACCATTCGCAATGACATAGCTACAAAACTAAAATCGTATCAAGAACATGTTCAACATCACGGTGTATTGATTACGGCAGCGAGCGATGCGCTAACAGCGCTGAATGGTAAAATAAAACAACGCGACGACTTTAATGCGTACTTCGAACACATGTGGTACGCTAGCAAATGTTGGAAACACCCAAACGTAGGCGATGGCCGATCTTGGCAGGAATTTAGGCGCGTATATACTGAAGACCTTGAACCGGTAATGCGCAGAATTCTAAACGGTTTAGGAGCCGATTACATCGCACGTTTTCAAGGAAAGTGGCCACATGACAATACACATACACTCGCCGATTTTTACCGCGATACAATCATTGCAGGCTGGCACAATTGGCTCGACTGGCAACATAAGCAAAACGAAGCGCTTGCTGCAAAAAAAATCACGTGGGATACACTCAACGATTTTGTGGAAGAAGCACTTGCCCACGAAACAAAAACCCGCGGTTACCGCGATAATGCGTCAACAGTTGCGGCAGGCATTAAAACCGAACTCGATGATCTGACTAAAAAAGGCGAAGGGTATTTAATGGTTGCTCAAATAAATGAACAAAACCATGCGAAAAGCGCAATCTTGAAATTCAACATCGAGAACAATGGCATGGATGCTATTGATAAAAATGGTGAAATCATTAAAAATGACCAAAACATGTTTATGGACGAAGACGCAGAGCAAACATGGAATGTGTATTTTGAAGCTGATATTTCTTTCCAGTTGCCCGGAATAGAAAAAACATTTACGTTGGTCAATATCAAGTGGAACTCGCCCAAAGGCATTGATTTAAGTCGCCCCTTACCGGATTGGTTGGCTGATGTAATTATTCAATTCTTAACCGACAATTTCTTTCAGGTACTTGGTCAACAGATGAGTAATATCCTTGAGATTATCGCATACATTGCTAAACAACTTCTCGGAAAACGCAGCGGCGATCAGCGCGATCCGAAACTAGTCATGCTCGAATCGCTGGCAGAATTGGAGGCTCCAA
>JAAFIA010000084.1 GCA_013298545.1 Bacteroidota bacterium
TGGATTGGGTCTATAACATGAATTGGCGATGTTCATCAGTAGATTTCCTTGCTCCGTTCGTGTTTTATGAAACGAGGAGTAGAAGGCCGATGACAAAAATGTATTTTTAACTTAACGCGCATGCGATGCTTCGGGACAAATTTTAAACAGGCTCTAACCAATTGATTAAATAGAAAGCAAATACTGGGCGATATTGATACTGGATTGTTGATGTGTTTACTTTTCAAACAACACTCAACGCGCCAAATTAAAGAATCCCGTGTAACGCTGCGCTCCAAATTCAAACACATAATAATAAGTACCATCAACTACGTCTGCGCCTTGCTTGTTGCGTCCATTCCATCCTGTATTTTCAAGTTCGGCAATCAAATTGCCCCAACGGTTGTAAATGAGTAAACGGTAATTCCCAATTGCATCACCCGTTGGCAGAAACAGATCATTGATGCCATCGGCATTGGGCGTAAATACATTTGGAATGCTCAGGGGTTCGACCATTACAAGCACAGGCTCTTGACGCGGAATTTTTTCGAGACACAAGACTGTGTCTTTGGCCAAAGACAAAGGGAGCGTGTCGTAAACAGGCACATACCAATTTACCGAGCGCGTAGTTTGGTTGATGCTTGAATAAAGGGAATAATTGTACACGCGTTCGGTCAGCTCCGAATTAAATTGAGGGCAGCCGGATTGCAACGAAGTATCTGTTTTGATCAAGGTAGGATAGGAAGCAATCACTCCATTGGCCGGTGTAATTTCAAAACGATTGCCAAGTACCCAAATACCGCCATCATTTCCTTTTCCACTTTGTTGAATGCTGCCACCGCTAGCCGTATCGCTCAAAATTTGCATGGCAAGAAGATCGCCGTTGCTACTGAGACGCATGAGTCCGATGGCTTGGTAATAAGTAGATTGAAATTGTGGTGTCAGCAAAGAAGCATCTACACCTATTGCAATTGTTCCATCATACAACTCATCAATGTTTATACCCGAATGCGGCAATCCTGGCAATGTATAGCTGCGGCACCAAAGCACATTGCCAAAATCATCGAAACGAGCTGCTATAAGATCGGTTTGGTAAAATTGCAGATCCTGCGTCAAACCCGTCATCAACACATCGCCATTGGCACAAACGCTCACACCAAAAGCAACGTCGATGCTATTGGGCGTATCAAGTTGTTTTACCCAATTTACTGTGCCAAGACTATCGGTACGCAGCACGAGTGCATTAAACTGATTAAGAACAGGGCCACCATGACAGGCCATGACATAACCGCCATCTGGCATGAGTTCTAGATCAAACATAATATCATAACTAGCAGTAGCGTATAGTTTAATCCACAACGGATTGCCCAAGGAATCTGTCCGCATTAAAAAAGAATTGTAGGTGGTCGCTAAATTGTAAACTGTACCGCAAGCTATATAACCACCATCGGGCAATTGCTTTACTGCTGAAAAAAAACTAGCACCATTAAATACGTCGGGCCGATACGCCTTTTTCCAAACCACAGCACCCATTGCATCGAGTTTTACTAAAGTTGCATTGGAAAGGTAGAGACTTGGTACTGTTGAATCGGATGTACTTGTAGCAAGCATAAATCCACCATCGCTTGTACCAGTGAGATCACCAATATCAGCAGCGTTGGGGGCATGGCGATTGAACTGGTGTACTTTTATGGGATTTCCGGCATGGTCAAAACGAATAAATACTGGAAACTCGCCCGATTGTGCTGGAATGGAATAAGGAATATTGCGCTGCACGACTGAGGTTATGGCATAACCTCCATCGGCCATCGGAACAGCATTGGGTTTAAGTTGATGAACATAAAGTGGTGTCGCAATTTCAATACTAAACTGAAAACGCGATTGCTGCGCCGAAAGTGGCCATGTAAGCAAAAAGCTTAGGTAGAATATGAAACGCATAAATAGAAGACAAATAAAATAAGGGGTTTGTTCAGTTTCTTGGGGCAATTTTTGCTTGTCTTAAACGCTCAAAAGTAGGTTTTTAACTTACCCGTAACAAAACACAATTAACCAGTCCCAATTTCAGATTATATTTGTTTGAATAAACAGGCATCAGTCATGCAATCAAAAGTTAAAACAGTAAAAGAATACCTTGCCGAAATTCCAACAGAACGTTCTGAGGCATTTTTGAAATTGCGTAAAGCCATTCTCGACAATCTTCCAAAAGGATTTGAAGAAGAAATGAGTTATGGCATGTTGGGTTATGTTGTTCCGCACAGCAAATATCCGGCGGGCTACCATTGCGATCCGAAATTGCCTTTGCCCTTTATCAGCATTGCTTCGCAGAAAAATACAATCAATTTTTACCACATGGGCATGTATGCAACGCCTCAACTTTTAGATTGGTTTGTAGCCGAATATCCAAAGCATTGCAAAGCAAAATTAGATATGGGCAAAAGCTGCGCACGATTTAAAAAAGCAGAGGATATTCCATTTAAATTGATTGGCGAACTCGTTAAAAAAATGTCAATGAAAGATTGGATTGCCGTTTATGAAGAAAAATTGAAACGGTAATATCGTTCATTCACAAAGCAACGAATTGAAGAAGGAAGCGTCTTGTAGATACAATTGAATCGTGTTTAAACTTGTTTCAGATGAAATTTAAAATCTATTTTCTATGTCTTGTCTTCTTTTTTCAAGCAGATTTTGGTAAGGCACAATGCACCAATTGTTCTTCATTCCGCGACCATTTTAATGCTGTTCTTGTTGGTGGTATTGTTGTTGTCGGTGTCGTTTCTATGGTTGGAGTCGGCATAAAGCAAGGAAAAGACCGATCTACACAGCGCACAACGCAAGCAAAAATGCAACGCGCCGCAATACCCCAAAACTTAAAGTCCATTCGCATCATTATTCCAGAAGGAACGTATTTGGGCCTTCAAGAAAAAATCACATTTCAACTTGAAGAAACCTATATTTTTGAAAACAAAAGCTATGTCCGATCTACGGGCGAAACTAGTTTTAAAGAAGCTGCTTGGGAAGCATTTGCCATAGAACTGCAAGGCGGTACTTTGTTGAGCAATCACCAAATTCTAGTCAATAAAAATTTTGAAGGTTGTGAACAAGGGAAATTAAAAATTCGGGTAAAATCTAAACGCGATACTTCTCTTGTTGTTGAAGAATACATAACATTCGCAATTGCCAGCCAGCAACGCCTCGGTTTTGCTGGCCAAGACGGAAGTCATGGCAATGCGGGTGCAGATGGCGAAGATGCCGAATTGTCTAGCGATCAAGAAAATTGTTTGAGAGAAGCCCAAATCGGAAAACCCGGAAGCGATGGATCGGTGGGCCAGTCAGGGCCAAGAGTTGATGTCTATATAAAAAAAGTATTCAATGAAAACGTAGGCAAAGACTTACTTTATTTTCGTGTAGAGAATACGCAAACTGGCGAAAGCAAACTTATCGTTGTTGATACTTCGACAACTGTTGTTTTATTCGCAAACGGCGGTAATGGTGGCGATGGTGGCTCAGGAGGAAGTGGAGGCGATGCTGTTTGCAGCGATTCAAAAAATGATCAAACCGTTTGTTATGCAGCAAGTGGTGGAAAAGGTGGCGATGGTGGCAATGGCGGCAATAGCGGTAATTTGTTTATTCATTTAGATACTTCGGTTACCCTTGCTTCGCTTCGTCTCGTATATGAACAAGAGCCGGGCAAGGGTGGGAGAATGGGCGCGCGCGGGGCTTGGGGAACTGGTGCAACTCCCTTGTTTTCAATCAACAATTTGTTCGAATCGAGTGAAGATGGAACATCAGGGTCAAACATAAAACAAACGCCTACGATCAACGAAACCGTTCTCAGTTTGGAACAAATTGTTCGTTGACGTAAACGGCCATAAAAAAAGCGGAAACCTTAATTTGTTTCCGCTTTTTTTGTTGCTATCTCATACTCATATTTTCTCCGCTTCAACTGGTTTCCGAAACACAATTTCCCGATCAAAGACATCCAACACAATTGTTTCGTCTTTGTGAACTGTTCCTGCCAAAATTTGTTTCGACAATTCGTTCAAGACTTTTTTCTGCAAGACACGTTTTACCGGACGTGCACCAAATTGCGGATCGTAACCCAATTCGGCTAACCATTCAATGGCTTCTTCTGTTGCTTTTAGTTTAATGTCGTTTGCCGCCAAAGTTGTTGCCAAACCTTTGAATTGAAGGCGTACAATTTCCTCCACATTTTCGCGCGTGAGTGGCGAGAACATGATGATCTCATCAATACGATTCAAAAACTCAGGACGGATGGTTACTTTCAACAATTCAAAAACATCGTGTTTTGCTTTCGCCACAAGTTCTTCACGGTTGATGGCTGTCATTTTTTCAAAGCGTTCCCGAATGATATCGCTACCTAAATTACTTGTCATGATGATGATGGTGTTTTTGAAATTCACCGTTCTTCCTTTGTTATCGGTCAAACGTCCATCATCCAAAACTTGCAGTAAGATATTGAACACATCGGCATGTGCTTTTTCAATTTCGTCGAGTAAAACCACACTGTATGGTTTGCGTCTTACCGCTTCCGTCAATTGTCCACCTTCTTCGTAGCCTACATATCCTGGAGGCGCACCCAGCAAGCGCGAAACGCTATGCCGTTCTTGGTACTCACTCATGTCGATGCGGGTGAGTGCAGTTTCGTTGTTGAATAAAAATTCGGCTAAGGCTTTGGCCAATTCGGTTTTTCCAACGCCTGTTGTTCCTAAAAAGATAAACGAACCAATGGGACGTTTCATGTCCTGCACCCCCGCGCGACTTCTGCGCACGGCATCGGCAATGGCTTCAATGGCTTCTTCTTGACCAACAACGCGGTTGTGTAATTCATCTTCCAACTTCAATAATTTTTCACGCTCGCTCTGCAACATGCGTGTGATGGGAATACCCGTCCAACTGCTCACCACAGCAGCAATGTCTTCGCTTTCTACTTCTTCTTTGATGAGCGGACTACCTTTGCCGTGTGTTTCGGCGAGTTTAAGTTGTGCTTGCTCTAAGCGTTCTTGGGCTTCGCCGATGCGTCCGTAGCGAATCTCAGCCACTTTGCCATAATCGCCAGCGCGCTCGGCTTGGTCGGCTTCAAATTTCAATTGCTCGATGGTCAGTTTTTCTTTTTGGATATTTTCGACCACATCTTTTTCTGCTTGCCAACGCGCTTTCAACGTATTGCGCGTATCGCTCAACTCGGCAATATCGCGGCTTAAATCTTCCAATTTCTTTTCGTCGTTTTCGCGTTTTATGGCTTCGCGTTCAATTTCGAGCTGGCGAATTTTACGATCTACTTCATCCAATTCGGCGGGCATCGAATTAATTTCCAAACGCAATTTTGCTGCGGCTTCATCAATCAAGTCAATGGCTTTATCGGGCAAGAAACGATCGCTGATGTAGCGTTGCGACAATTCTACGGCGGCAATAATGGCTTCGTCTTTGATGCGCACTTTGTGGTGCGATTCGTATTTTTCTTTGATGCCGCGCAAAATCGAAATGGCATCTTCAGCATCCGGTTCATCGACCAATACTTTTTGGAAACGACGTTCGAGCGCTTTGTCTTTTTCAAAATATTTTTGATACTCGTTGAGTGTTGTTGCACCCACCGCGCGCAAATCGCCACGCGCCAAAGCAGGTTTTAAGATATTGGCTGCATCCATTGCGCCTTCGCCACCACCTGCGCCCACAAGCGTATGAATCTCGTCAATGAACAACACAATTTCGCCTTCACTTTCTACCACCTCTTTTACAACGGCTTTCAAGCGTTCTTCAAATTCACCTTTGTATTTTGCCCCCGCTATCAACGCGCCCATATCGAGCGACCAAATTTGTTTGGATTTTAAATTTTCGGGAACATCGCCATTCACAATGCGGTGCGCAAGGCCTTCGGCAATGGCGGTTTTACCAACGCCTGGCTCGCCCACAAGAATTGGATTGTTTTTGGTGCGGCGCGAAAGGATTTGCAAGACACGGCGTATTTCTTCATCGCGACCAATGACCGGATCGAGTTTTCCGTTGCGTGCACGTTCGTTCAAAAACGTAGCGTATTTGCTAAGTGCGTTGTAGGTTTCTTCTTGTGTCGAACTGGTTACACGCGCGCCTTTGCGCAAATCGTTGATGGCTACTTTCAGGTCTTTGGCGCTTACACCATTGTCTTTCAACAATTGCGAAACTTGATCGCCTACATCGAGCAAACCGAGTAAAATATGTTCGACAGAAACAAATTCATCGCCCATTTCTTTGGCCGCATTCATGGCCTGAACAATGGCGCGGTTTGCACCGTTTGAAAGGTATTGACCGCCGCCTTGAACTTTGGGATAAGAATCAACAATGCGCGAAACGACGGTTGAAAATAAGGGAAGATTGACGTTTAATTTTTTGAGTAAAAAAGGCGTAACACTTTCATCGACTTGTAAAATGCCTTTGAGTACATGTCCTGTTTCAACGGCTTGATGGCCGGCAGTCATGGCGAGTTGCTGTGCTTCTTGCACGGCTTCTTGCGATTTCAGTGTCAGGTTGTTTAGATTCATTGTAAAATAGATAAGTCCGATTAGTAATGTTTGGATGCTAGGAAGATGTCAAGATACGTTCCAATTTGATGAATTGGAAAATCTGGCAGCAATTTCTGTTTTGTACTGACAGGATTACTTGCAACAAGGCTAAAAAATGACGTGTTGGCAGGTTGTAAAATCGTATTTTCGCAACATGAATCAAGCAATCATTGAAGCGGCGTGGAACGACCGCAGTAAATTAGCAGAACCAGCAACGCAAGCAGCGATCAACGAATTGATTGAGGCGTTGGATAAAGGGAAAATTCGTGTGGCAGAACCGCTTGCAGATGGTTCTTGGCAAGTGAACGATTGGGTAAAAAAAGGAGTGATTTTGTATTTCCCAATTCGTAAGATGGAAACGTTTGAGGTTGGCCCGATGGAGTTTCACGATAAGATGGCGTTGAAGAAAAATTATGCGGCTTTGGGTGTGCGTGTTGTGCCACATGCGGTTGCGCGTTATGGTGCGTATTTATCGTCGGGAGTGATTTTAATGCCGAGTTATGTGAATATTGGAGCTTATGTGGATGAAGGAACGATGGTAGATACGTGGGCCACAGTTGGCTCGTGTGCGCAGATTGGGAAACATGTGCATTTGAGCGGTGGCGTGGGTATTGGTGGTGTGTTGGAACCAGTTCAAGCTGCGCCAGTGGTGATTGAGGATGGTGCGTTTATTGGATCGCGCTGCATTGTGGTAGAAGGTGTGCGGGTAGGGAAGGAGGCGGTGCTTGGTGCGAATGTGGTGCTGACGGCATCGACAAAAATTATTGATGTTACGGGCGATAAGCCTGTGGAGTATAAAGGTTTTGTACCGCCGCGTTCGGTGGTGATTCCGGGTGCTTATACCAAACAGTTTGCGGCTGGCGAATTTCAAGTGCCGTGTGCGTTGATTATTGGGCAGCGTAAAGAGAGTACAGATTTAAAAACATCGTTGAACAATGCGTTGCGCGAGTATGATGTGGCGGTTTAGGTTGCTCGTTTTCATGGTGTGCGCTTGGCCTTTTTGCGGGGGGGCGCAGTCTGATTTATTTCGGTTTGAAGGTGTAACGTGGAAAACGTATCAGGCAAACATCACAACGACCAAAACAATAAGCGATTTGTATGGCTTTGATGCAAAATTTGTGCAAGAACACAAAATTGCATCGGTTGCCAAAAAGATTGAATCCATGTCGAGTGATGGAGAAGATGGTGCATCGGAACCCGATGAATGGCTTGTGTTGAAATTTGATCGTTCTGGTCGAGTTGTTTCGGCAAAGGAATTTTTGCACGATACCATTCATCCAAAATCCACAGCCAATTTTGTGTATGATCGTTTTGGAAATTTGACGATGATGACGTACGCTACATTTTTGTTTAAAGAGTCGAAAACGGTGGTGAAGTATGAATACAACAACATCGGAAAATTGAAGCGTGAACAAACATTTGTGGATGATCAAACTTTAGCCAGTAGTACACGCGAATTTTTATATAATACCAAACAAGAACTGATTGTAGAGCGTATTGCGCCGGAGCAATATGTAACCACACTTACTTATGAGTACGATGGTTATGGACGTTTGATAAAACGGATGCATTTAGACAAAGCCAATGCTTTAATACGAACAGATAGTATTGTTTTTGTAGAGGCCGATGTATTGATTGATGGCCGAAAAGCACAACAGGTTTTTTATTACGAACGCGAAAACTCGACTGGCGCTTTTTTTCGGAGAACAGAAGAGTTTGTTGATGTTGAAACGGGATTGTCGCTCATGCAAATTGATTCTATTCCAGAAGGCGGATTTGGTAAAAAGACTCCTGCTCATCTCGAAAATTTCAAGCGTTCGTTTGATCCAACAAAAGGGCAGTACGAATATGCGAAAACATGGAGCCATAGTTATTATTTCGATATGAAGCATCTTCATACATCGGGCCTGGTTGATCGTGGAGAGACGATGACGTTTGACGTTTCGGATAAAGGGGAGAAAAAACCTGTCGGTCGGGTCGAAATTTCATCAAAGGAAGATTCGAAGCTGAAACTGATTTCAGAGCGAACAAAAAAAACATTTGCATTTCAAAGCCGATCTGCTGGCAATACGGCTGTATTACGATTATCTCAAATAGAAACATTTTACTGGTCATTTTATCCATGAAAAAAATAAGCATTTTACTCATTCTTCTTTTTCAGTTTTCGTTTCTCAGCAAGGCGCAAACAACAACCGCTACTGCGGATACGCCATTCATGGATTCGGCACAGATGGTTCAATTTCTGATGGAGCATTTGGGAAAAAAAGAGGACACACTCAAGTACCAAACAGGAATGATTCAGTTGGGCGAAATTGCTACGCTCACCGTGCCTAAAGGATTTAAGTATTTAGATCCGAAACAGAGTTTATATGTGTTAACCGATTTATGGGGCAATCCGGCTGAACCGAATTTGGGCATGCTGTTTCCTGAAAACATGCACCCGTTGGATGATAATTGTTGGGCGATAGAGATTAATTTTCAAGATCAAGGGCATATTGCAGATGATGAGGCAAACGATTTGAATGCGGACGAATTGTTGGACGAGTTGAAAGGGCAACAGGAACAGGCGAATGCGGCGCGTAAAAAAGAAAATCTACCCTTGTTGCATGTTGCGGGATGGGCTGAAAAACCGCGTTACGATTTGGCGAGCAAATGTTTGTATTGGGGACTTGATTTAACAGTTGATAGTGTACAAGAACATACATTGAATTACAATTTACGTTTTCTCGGACGCACGGGTATGCTGACGATGAATGTGATTGGAACGATGCAGCAATTGCCGGAGATTCAAAAAAGTACGGGGGCTATTGTGGGAAGCATCAATTTTAAAGACGGAAAATTGTACACCAATTTTGATGCGGCGAAGGATAAAAAAGCGGATTATGGGTTGCGGATGTTGGTTTCTGGCAGTAAATCGGAGCGCACTGGATTTTTCAGTAAGTATGGGTTCTGGGTTTTAGGGGTGTTGGTGGTGGTGTTTGGGCTGTGGGTTTGGCGGGGGCGGAAATAGTGGAGTCAAGTTCTAAAGAGGATTCGATTCGCGAACGCATGGCGATATAATTTCCATTGCTTGGGCATCCCCAAACAAATTTCGAAGCAGAAGCACTTTATCTCCTACCTATTGTCGCGTGATCACTTTTTGGGGGATGCACGTATTTCAACCATCAGGGTACTGAAAATGTGCCCTGATGGTTTTTTAGGCTTCTTTTTTAGCAAAACTGAAGGGCGTTTTGCTAAAAAAGAAGCCTAAAAAAAACCAGCGCAAGCCTTTGCTTGCGCTGGTTAAATACTTGCGGAGGGAGGGGGATTCGAACCCCCGGTACGGTTTCCCGTACGGCAGTTTAGCAAACTACTGGTTTCAGCCACTCACCCATCTCTCCTCAATTGTGGTGCAAATGTAGAAAAAGATTTTTCTTATTTCACAAAAAAGTATTGATCCTTTCGCAGTAAAATGCAGATTTCCTCCGATCCGAATGTTATATTTGCAACGCGTCTATACTACAAAAAGATAATTAAACACCATGAAGCAGTTCGCTTTTTTTGCAGTTCCTACTGCATTTCTTTTGTTGACCTCATGCGGTAGCGATGAGCCTAAGGGAAAGTTTACCGATAAAGAAAAGTCGGAAAGCGCTAATGTTAACCCCGATGCTATTTATATCAAAAATGAGCAAGCCACGGCTTGGATTCCGGGATGGCCCGAAAATAATACCCTCGTTTACCATTGGCGTGGAGAGCCTGATAATATGCACCCCACTAACGGAAAGTCGAATCCGCGTCGCATGGTTATGGAATATACGCAACGCTTCTTAGTAAATACGGATATTCAAAATCTTGTTTTGCGTCCAGATTTAGTAAAAGCATTGCCAACCGTTTCAGAAAACGGCTTGGAGTTTACCTACGAATTGCGCGATGATGTTACTTGGGATAATGGGGCAAAATTGAGCATGGAGGATGTTATTTTCTCGATTATGGCCAATAAATGCCCTAATACCGCCAATCCACACGCAAAACCCTATTTGGAGTCAATTGCAGATATTCGTTTAGACAAAGAGAATGCATTGAAATTCACCATTGTTATGAGTCGCAAATACATTCAGAACGTGGCACTTTTTGGTGATTTACCGATCATGCAGCGTACCTTTCACGACAAAGATAATGTCCTTAAAAAATATACGTGTGCCAATTTTAATGACGCCAATTTCAACAATAGCAAACACCCTGATTTGGAAAAATGGGCTGAAGAGTTTAATCGAATTGAAACGTTTGGTCGCGATATTAAATACTTGAATGGCTTAGGTGCATACGCGCTTACGGCATGGGAAGAAGGGCAACGGCTTGAATTGACCAAAAAGTCCAATCACTGGACTTCTAAAATCGCCAACCGTAGCATGTACGAACAGGCTTATCCCGAAAAAATTATTTTCAAACGCATTGTTGATGATAATGCGATTAATCTCGAATTGAAAAAACAGCAACTGGATGTTTCTACATGGGTTGGTACACTTGGATTGATCGACTTGCAAAAAGATCCCGAGTTCAACAAAAACTACCATTCGTCTTTTATTCTGAACTACGATTATCAGTATATCGGAATGAATCTTAAACCGCAGTCTGTGAACCGGAAACCTTTCTTCATCGATAAAAAAGTACGTCGTGCAATGGCTTTACTTAGTCCGTTGGATGAAATCAATTCCACTTTTATTGCGGATAAATGTATTCGTATGACGAGTCTTGTATCGCCAATTAAGAAAAGTATTTATAACGATGAATTAAAACCTATTCCGTTTGACATTGCTCAGGCAAAACAATTGTTAGATGAAGCGGGTTGGAAAGATACAGACGGTGATAATATCCGTGATAAAATGATTGATGGGAAAAAAGTGAAATTTGAATTTGAGTTCAGTATCATTGGCGGCTCCTTGATTATCGAAAACATTGCGAAACGTATTTCCGAAAGCATGCGGCAAGCAGGCGTAATTGCGAGTATTCATCCGTACGATCTTGGTAAGTTTTATGAAAACTGTGCAAACCACGATTTTGATATGTACATGGGAGCTTGGTCTTCTTCTTTTGTTCCAGAAGATTATAAACAAATTTGGCACAGCGGCTCATGGCAAAATGGTGGATCAAATTATGTTGGATTTGGAACGCCAGCAACAGATCAGTTGATTGAAGCTATTCGCGCCGAAATAAATGATTCTGCACGTATTGTGATGGAGAAAAAATTGCAAGCGATTGTATATGACGAGCAGCCGTATATTTTCATGTTTGTTAGTCCACGTAAAGTAGCTATTCACCGTCGTTTTGCAAATCCAGATATGTATCTCGAAAAACCGGGTGTTTGTTTGAGCAACTTGCGTGCGATGACAGCCTCCACGATTATGCAGCCGGCAGAAACACATTGATCCACGAGTTCATTCGCGTTCATGTTTAAATACATTGTCAGACGGGTACTGATTTTTATCCCGACCCTGTTTGCTATTTCCTTAATTGCTTTTGCGATTAGTGTCAATGCTCCCGGCGATCCGGTAGAAATCATGACTACGGGCGCAAAGGGGGGAGAGGGTGCTGGAGCGTTGAATGAAGGTGCTGTCCGCGAAAAAGAAAAACTACGTCGTGAACTCGGGCTTGATTTGCCCGTGTTTTATATTTCGTTGAGTAATATCGCTTCGCCTGATACACTCTACAAAATTTACGACAAGCCCCGCCGCGAATCGCTCGAACGCTTAATTCATACCTACGGCAATTGGGAACAAATAAGCGATTGGTATCAATCGTTGCTCGCCTTAGATAAATCGGCGAAAGCCATTGCTCCCGATTCTTCGATCATTCGCTTACGCGGCGATAGTGCCGTAAATGTTGGTTTGAGCGATATGCGACAGGAAATCATGGCGCTTTTTCTGAGCCAAGAAGATGTGGTCATTCAAGCGAAGTTCAAAAAAATTGATGCTTGGTTACAAGCCGATCGGAATCAACAGCAAGGAAGTTTTTTGCAAACCTTAGCAACGCCGATCAAAAATGCCCAAGCTTCATTTGAACACATGAAAACATCGGCCACCACTTGGAAAACATGGATTCCAAGTTTGAAATTTTATGGTCGAAACCAATACCACCGCTGGTTTTTTGGCGATGGCAATTGGCTCACGGGTGCTGGTGCAAATTATACAGAAGGTGTTATTCGCGGCGATTTTGGACGTTCGTATGCAACGAAGCAAGCAGTTACGAAAACAATCAAACGCGCCATTCCGTGGTCCTTGTTTTTCTCGCTCACGTCTGTTATTCTTGCCTATTTAATTAGTATTCCAATTGGCGTGAAGGCGGCATCGCAACGTGGTTCGTTTTTTGATCGGGCTTCGTCGGTTACACTTTTTATGTTGTATTCCCTGCCTACTTTTTTCATGGGTACTTTGTTGCTTTTTACTTTTGCCAACCCCGATATGTTTAATTGGTTTGAGGTGAATGGCGTAAAACCGTCTGAAGGTTATCCTGATGGAGCAACGTGGTTGGAAAGAGCAAAAATAAGTTTGCCCTACATTGTACTTCCGCTCATTTGTTACACGTACAGTTCGCTCGCATTTCTAAGCCGCACCATGCGCGTGTCGATGCTTGAAATTGTGAATCAAGATTTCATTCGAACTGCACGGGCGAAAGGATTGCCCGAACGTGTGGTGATCTACAAACATGGTTTGCGCAATGCCTTGCTGCCTATCATTACGGTCTTTTCCAATATCTTTCCAGCCGCCATTGGTGGTTCGGTGGTGTTGGAATTTTTGTTTGGTATTCCGGGCATGGGACAAGAAATTTTATTGGCCATTCAGACCAAAGATTACCCCATGATTGTTTGTGTGTTTTCGTTGTCGGGCTTTATGACGCTGGTAGGCTATTTGTTTGCCGATATTTTATACGCCGTTGTTGATCCACGCATTTCGTACGCTAAAAAATAGAATGATGGGCGAGGAGACAACACAAGCGGTAACAACGGTCAAAGCGGAATTTAATTTTCGCAAATACGCTTGGCGGCAATTCAAGAAAAATAAGCCCGCTTATATTTCGCTTTGGGTATTGGGTTTTCTTGCCTTGATCGCGATTTTCGCACCACTCTTGGCCAATGAAAAACCTTTGTACATGAAGTATAAAGGCGAATCGTTTTATCCGGCATTTAGTTTTAAAACCAATTATGAGATTCGCGATCCACAAACCGGAAAAGTAGAATCATTGGAATTGGAACTAGCTGACTGGAAACGGATGGATTTGGAGTCTGTTGTGTGGGCGCCTGTTGCTTGGTCGCCCGGAAAGAGTGATGTGCCGAATGGGCGTTACAAATCTCCGAGCGATGATCAGTTGTTTATTGATGCCAAAGGCGATTCCTTGTTCATGCCTTCGCGTTTCAGACACAAGCTAGGAACAAATGCGGCTGGTGAAGATGTTTTGGCCGGATTGATTCATGGTTCTCGTATTTCTTTATCTATCGGTTTCTTGTCGATGGGAATTGCGTCTATACTGGGTTTGTTATTGGGTTCGCTTGCGGGTTATTTTGGCGACAATCGCTTACAAACAACACGGCTGCGGTTTTGGATGACGGTTTTTTCCCTTCCGTTTGCTTGGTATTATGCATTTAGTTTGCGGAGTTTTGCTTTGGCCGATGGCATTGCTACTTCGGGCATGAGTTTCTTGGGGCAATTGCTCATCAGTATTTTTGTTTTTGCCTTGATTGTGTTTTTATTTAACCGTTTAGGGAAATGGTTGGGGCGTGGATCGTTTTTGGGCAAACAAGTTCATGTACCAGTTGATTCGATTATTTCGCGCGGGATTGAGATTCTGAATTCGATACCAACACTGATTTTGATTTTGTCATTGGCAGCCTTAGCCAAAGAACAATCGATCATTTATGTGATGGTCATTATTGGTTTAACCTCTTGGACAGGTATTGCCCGATTTACACGCGCCGAATTTTTGAAAATAAAAAGTATGGATTACATCCAAGCGGCGCAAGCTATGGGTTTTAAAGAGAAGCGTATTATTTTCCGTCATGCACTCATCAATGGTATTTCGCCTTCGTTGGTTTCTATTGCGTTTGGTATTGCTGCCGCAATTCTCATCGAGTCGAGTTTATCATTTTTAGGTGTTGGTGTGCCAACAAATACGGTAACCTGGGGCAAATTGCTGTTTCAAGGGAAAGAACATTTTCAAGCATGGTGGTTGGTCATTTTTCCGGGTATCGCAATTTTCATTACAGTAACGGTTTACAACTTAATTGGCGAAGGTTTACGCGATGCACTCGACCCGAAATTGAAGCAGTAGTATGGGGGAATTTCCAAGTTCCAAGTTCCAAATCTCAATTTCTCAAAGGTTACGATTTTATACACCATTCATAGTTCTCGAAGTCTCGCGTCTCATGCCTACACTGGCCAAGCGCGACAAACACATCGAAATTTATAAACTGACACATAACCCTCAGTATTAGAACTTGAAATTTGGAATCTGAAACTTGGAACTTGAAATCTGGAACTTGGAATCTGGAACTTGAAATTTGGAATCTGAAACTTGGAACTTGGAATCTGAAACTTGGAACTTGGAATCTGGAGCTTGGAACTTGGAGCTTGAAACTTGAAACTTGAAATCTGGAACTTGGAACTTGGAATCTGGAACTTGAAATCTGGAACTTGGAACTTGGAATCTGAAACTTGAAATCTGGAACTTGGAACTTGGAATCTGGAACTTGAAATTTGGAACTTGGAACTTGGAATCTGGAACTTGAAATTTGGAATCTGAAACTTGAAATCTGGAACTTGGAACTTGGAATCTGGAACTTGGAATCTGGAACTTGAAATCTGGAACTTGGAACTTGGAATCTGAAACTTGAAACTTGAAATTTTCCCCTTTGAAACTTCCCTTTTAATACCATTAATTTACTTTTTTCCTCCACTTGTCAAATAACGCTTGTTGGATGGATGAATATCATTAAGTTTGGACGTATGAAAACAATGCTGCGAATTGGTTTATTGGTGTTTGGACTTGTTTTTTCAGGTCAAGTGCTTGCACAAAATGAGGTAGATGGTTATGTGCCGCCCCCCCGCGCACCCCGCGCAAAACCCTTTCGCCCTTCGCTCCAAGTTGGGGCCGCCTTTGCCTATTCCGTTATCAACAACCGCAAAGAAGTACGCGGCCTCTACAAACCCGGAATTGATCTGCGGCTCTTTGCTCAATTGCGCCCCGCTTTTGGCCTTTCGCTCGCATACACCCATCACATCAAACACAATTCAAGCCCAGCACTCGAAGATATTTACGCCTACAATTTCGATCTCGATGGCCACCTCATCATGCGGGTAGGCGAGAGCGATTTGTTTTTTTCGGCCTTGTTTGGCCTCAACTACTTAAATTGGCGTGGCACCTATGTTGGTCCAACATTGAACGATAACAATCAGTATTATTTCGGATTGGTCATCAAACAACCTTGGTTTGGTGCCAATATGGGCATTGGTTGCCAACATGTTTTGTGGCGTTCTATTACAGGTTTTGGTGAGTTTCGCATGCGTTTTGTAACAGTTGACGCAGACCTGCTGAGTATCTCCGATACCGCATTTCGTTTTGGAATCCGTTCGCCATTGGCTTATGGCAAATCGAAAAAACGTACAGGCAACGGATCCGATGTTGGCTCGTCTGATACGAAAGATGGAAAAGGCGGAAATGCCAAAGGCAAAGACAATAACGGGAAATCGAAAGGGAAATACAATTGGCTGAAAAAGCGCAACTGAAAAGGATTAATTTTGTAGAAGTGAAACACTTCTTGGTTGTTATTTTTGTTTTTGTGAGCGTGTTTATACGAGCACAGACCACAACTCCTTCCATCACATTCAATGGTTCTGTTTTTGCGCGCAACGATAGTTCGGCTTTGCTTTCCCCATTGGTCATCAATCAGCGCACGGGCTACGGTTTTTTTGGAACGCCGGGTTCCTCTTTTTCGGTAACTGGTTTACAAACCGATACCTTTTCGGTTACTTCGGGCGGATATGAAGTGCGTAAAATTTGTTTCAAGGATTCAGCCTCAAAACCAGCTTATACCATGCGTATCCGACTAACGCCTAAAATGGTTACCCTTCAAGCTGTCGCCATTTATCCAACCAAAGACTTACGAACCGTAAAAGATGAACGTACCCAATTGGGTGTGCGTTACCAATATCAAACACCAACGTTGACGGATGCGGCATCGAGTCCAATCACGGCCTTGTATGAACGCTTTAGTAAATATGAAAAGTCGAAGCAGTTGGTTGCACAACTCGAAAACGAAGACCGTAAGAAAGATGTGTTGAAGGATTTATTCCGCATTTATGTCAAAGCCGATATCATTGATTTGTCGGAAGAACAATTTGATGAGTTTATTATATTCCTCAATTTACCCGAAGAGAGTATTTGAAAAGTGCAAGCGATCTCGATTTAGCCTTATTGATTCAAGCACGTTACGAACAGTTTCGAGCCATTCATCAGATTCATCGCAACAACCAGCGTTGATACTTAGCACGATTTTTCTAATCGTAGCTTCACATTCCAAAAATTATCCCGTATTTTGATGCTGTGAAACGAACGACCCTTCACATCTTTATCAGCATTTTAATCGCCGCTTGTGGTTCTTCTCCAAAAGAACCAGAAAAAAAAGTGGCCGTTGATACCGCTCCGTTTAGACGGCATGAGAAAACTATTGCCGGATTGAAAACGACTGTTTCAACAGTTTCGGAACTTATAAAATCACAACAAACACCCTTTGATAGTTTTATGTTTGTTAAAGGCGATACCATTTGGAAAGCCACATACAAAGGCCGCTTGATCCGAGTAACAGGGAAAGAAACATCGCTACAACTCGATTTGAAGTCGGAGTTTATGGTGGACAAATTATTTTTGCACAAACAGTCCAACTCGGCGGTTGTTTTTTGGCAAGAA
>JAAFIA010000085.1 GCA_013298545.1 Bacteroidota bacterium
CATCACCTGTTGGATTTCCGGGTGTCCAGTTGTAGGTATAACCGCCCGCACCACCTGTCGGTGTGTTGATCGAAGCTGCACCATTGTTACCACCATTGCAAGCGATATTGGTTTGTGAAGCCGGAGTAACAACGAGAGCAGTTGGTGAAGTGATGTTAAATGTTTGTGTCGCAGTACAACTGTTTGCATCGGTAACGGTGCATGTCCAAGTACCAACAGTTAAACCAGTAACCGAAACCGTACCATCACCCGTTGGGTTTCCTGGTGTCCAGTTGTATGTATAACCGCCCGCACCACCTGTCGGTGTGTTGATCGAAGCTGCGCCATTACTACCACCAAAACAAGAGATATTGGTTTGCGAAGCTGGTGTAACAACAAGCGCTGTTGGTGACGTAATGTTGAATGTACGAGTGGCCGTACAACCGTTTGCATCGGTAACGGTACAGGTCCAAGTACCAGCAATTAATCCGGTTACCGAAGCCGTTCCATCACCTGTTGGATTTCCGGGAGTCCAGTTGTAACTGTATGTACCTGTACCACCTGAAACAGAAACCGAAGCCGCACCATTAAATCCACCAAAACAAGAAACGTTTGTTTGTGAAAGCGCATTGGCAACCAGTACTGGTGGTTGTGTAATGTTGAATGTCGCTGTTGCAGTACAGCCATTTGCATCGGTAACCGTACAAGTCCATGTTCCGGCAGTAAGTCCGGTAACTGCAACTGTACCATCACCTGTTGGATTTCCGGGTGTCCAGTTGTAGGTATAAGGAGCTGTTCCACCAGTAGCTGCGTTTACAGTAGCCGCACCGTTTGCTCCTCCAAAACAACTGACGTTTGTTTGCGATGCTGTTGTAAGTGAAGGTCCGGCAGCGGTTGTAACGTTTACCGTACGTGTGATCGAACATGTATTCGCATCCGTAATTGTACACGTATAATTTCCTGCAGCAAGGCTCGACGCTGTTGGTGCTGTTCCACCAGTTGGTGCCCATGAATAGGTATAACCACCAGCACCACCACTCACACCGCTAACAGTTGCTGTTCCCGTATTTGCGGTACAACTTGTAGGTGTAGATGAAATCGAAGCCGTAATGGCCGTAGGTTGTGTAATGTTGAAGGTTTGTGTAGCCACACAACTATTTGCATCCGTAACCGTGCAAGTCCACGTTCCGGCAGTTAATCCGGTAACCGCAACCGTTCCATCACCTGTCGGATTTCCCGGTGTCCAGTTGTATGTATAACCGCCTGCACCACCTGTTGGTGTGTTGATCGAAGCTGCACCATTGTTACCACCATTGCAAGAAATATTGGTTTGCGAAGCTGGCGTAACAACAAGCGCCGTAGGTTGTGTGATATTGAATGTTTGTGTAGCCACACAACTGTTTGCATCTGTAACCGTGCAAGTCCACGTTCCAGCAATTAATCCGGTAACCGCAACCGTTCCATCACCCGTTGGGTTTCCTGGTGTCCAGTTGTATGTATAACCGCCCGCACCACCTGTTGGTGTGTTGATCGAAGCTGCGCCATTACTACCACCAAAACAAGAGATATTGGTTTGCGAAGCCGCCGTAACAACAAGCGCCGTAGGTTGTGTAATGTTGAACGTTTGTGTAGCCACACAACTGTTTGCATCCGTAACCGTGCAAGTCCACGTTCCGGCAATTAATCCGGTAACCGCAACCGTTCCATCACCCGTTGGGTTTCCTGGTGTCCAGTTGTAGGTATAACCGCCCGCACCACCTGTCGGTGTGTTGATCGAAGCTGCGCCATTACTACCACCAAAACAAGAGATATTGGTTTGCGAAGCTGGCGTAACAACAAGCGACGTAGGTTGTGTGATATTGAATGTTCGCGTAGCGACACAACTATTTGCGTCTGTAACAGTACACGTCCACGTTCCTGCAATTAATCCGGTTACGGAAGCCGTACCATCACCTGTCGGATTTCCGGGCGTCCAGTTGTAAGTATAACCACCTGCACCACCCGAAACAGAAACCGAAGCAGCACCATTAGACCCACCAAAACAAGAAATGTTTGTTTGTGAAAGCGCATTGGCAACCAGCACTGGCGGTTGTGTAATGTTGAATGTTGCGGTTGCTGTACAACCAATATTATCTGTTACGGTACATGTCCAAGTTCCGGCAGTAAGTCCAGTAACAGCAACGGTACCATCACCCGTTGGATTGCCAGGTGTCCAGTTGTATGAATAAGGAGCAATACCACCACTTGCTGGACTGACTGTTGCAGAACCATTATTTCCGCCAAAGCAAGAAACATTTACTTGCGAATTTGCCATCAAGGCAGGAGTAGAAACGGTCAACGTAGCCGACGTAGATGTTGTGTTGCAAGCACCATTAGTTGCAATACAACGATAGAGATAGCCATTCATGCCTGTTGTTGCACCCGTAATGGTGAGTGTTTGGGTTGTAACACCAGAATACGGTGCAACGTTTGTAGCATTAACAAAACCAGAACCAGTGTTTACTTGCCATTGGTATGTTAAAGCACCGGTTGCAGCAATTGTAAACGAGGTATTTCCACCATTACATATACTGGTATTAGCAGGTTGTGTGGTAATGGTTGGATTGGTACAAGCTGGGGTTTCAAACAAGCGGAAATTATCGCCAGCAACTTCCTCAAACGATGTGCCATTTGCTTGCATCTTGAAACGCAAATCAAGCAATGTTCCTGAGCCAGGGATGGTACCAATAAATTCTGTGAAAGCACCCGTAAGCGAAGCTCCTTCACCTTGTGCCAACGAGTCTCCCGTAGTTTCTAACGCGAGAGCGCCAGAACCACTATTGGCAATGCTAGGGAAGAAACGAATTGTACTTAACCAGGGGCCACCATCAATTCGGTATTCAACAATCATGTAGTCGATTGGTGAGGAGCCGGGGAAATGGTCAAAACCAGTAGTGTTACCAGCAGCAAATAACCCACGGAAAGTAAGTGCTCCCCTCCCCGCAATATTAATTCCACTCCAAGTTACATTTTGATGGGGTGATTGGGTGTTTTGGCCAGTAATATTATCAATATCGGCCCCCGCCCAGAATTTTGTTCCTTCATTGCCGCTTACCACAGTTGTCCAGTTAATTTGAGCCGTAGTAACACGATCGAAGTAGCGTTCGTTTGACGCATTGAATGTTACAGACGGACTTCGTGTACCGGACGAAGGAGCGCCAACATCTTCAAACGTATCGCTCCAGAACTGGGTCTGTGCGTTGAGCAAAGAGGCACATAAAATAGACAGAAGGAATAGGGTTTTCTTCATGGGTTGTTTGTAAAAAATACGTGTAAATTAAAACGTGATACAAAGATACACCTTGTATTGGGCATGCTTATTGCTATTTTTAAAGCATTATTTCTTTTTGGTTAAATTGAGGTATGAACTTCTTATTATTGTCCATAAATAACCAATTCAAAGGTCTTAAAATGTTGTTGAAACAAGAATAAGGGGTAACACTTGTTTTGTAATTGAAAATGGAATAAAAAAAGCTCTTAGATCAACTCGCCGAGGACTACTCCGGCAACCAAACCTATATCTTCAAGAGCTATTCCTGCATAATTTTCAAAATCTGTTTGAAAGGACAATGCCTCAATGCTGCACCCATCAGCACATACAATTTCCACACCCCCTGTACTCGTTTTACCGATAATGGTTCCTGGTTTTTCTACAAAATTTGCTCTGAGGGGTTGTGGCGATACGCTTGAAATACGAAGTACCTCCTCGTGAAGTTGTGTAATCGCACCCTTACTCCATCCTTGACAAGCATTGACGAGCGCAATACACTCGACTGCCGATAAAAGCGTCCAATGAAGCGTCAAATCATTTTCTTTCGGGTACTTGTAAAAATGTGCTTGCGTTTCATCTTGTTTGGTTTGCATTAACCGCGATCCAAATTCGAGCATCTGCGCCAGATTCATTGCTGCTATGGCGGCTCGTTCGGCAAGTTTTACGGTCAACGACGGAAATGTTTCACCCAAAACAAGCGAAACAGGTTCTTCAAAGATCAAATCCCCTGTATCAAAACCATCATCCATCAAGTGAACACAGATAGCTGAAGTTTGTTCCCGATTTCGGATGACTTCAAAAATGGGCATTGGGCCACGATAGGCTGGAAGTGGTCCAGTATGAAAATTAAAAAACCGTTGCGGATATTGGTTTAATAGGGATGCCGAAATGCGATAGGGAAAACAAATACAAAAAATATAATCAGGTTTGATGGTGTTTAGCCATTCATCAAGTAAATGCACGTCTTCTTTAGCATACACATCCAGAAAAGGAATGGTCATACGTTCGCATTCTGCCGCAAGCATGCCTTTGGCTTGCATGTCTTGTGAACCAATGGCGATGGCGGCTAAGTATTTTTCCATGAATAGTGTCATGATACTTTGAAATGCAAAAGGACCACCACAAAGCACGGCAATTCGAGGCTGTTCCATCAATTGCAGGTATAACTATTGAACCATCCAGAAATATTATTTTCAAGCGCATGCGATACCATTTTATCGAACGCTTCCATATAGCCAAACGCTTCGCCAGTGATGTGCAATGTGCAATGATCGTTTCCATCGTTTACAATTTCGGCTTCATAAAGCGGAGCAATACTCGTTTGCATAGGGGCCTGAAAAACGACATTTCCGCGGGGCGATTGAAAACTAAATTGTTTCAACGATTCGCCTACAAGACGGGCATTGTTTTTATGCGCAGCCATATTTTTCAAAGCCTCTAAAGCAAGTGTAGCCGCTTCCCAACCAAGCAACGAAAATAAATTTGGCTCGCGACCTGTTTCCGAAATGGTTTCTAGGAATAATTTATTTTCTGGATTTTCGAGGTGTTTTGACCACGTTGCGATGCCACGAATTCCTTGGCCAGGGAATGCACATTGTGCAAGCATAACTTCTTCTAATGAAAATGGCGAGGCATAAATTTGCGGCAATTTTTCGGGGAATAATTTTTTGAGGTCGCGGTAAAACCACAAGGCAAAATCGCCACTAAAGATGGGCAATAAAAAAGCGTTGGGATGATTTTTTACATGATCGGTCAACGCATCCAAATTAAAGTCAGTTTCGGTATATCCGGTAGCAATGTTGAAGGCAACTTCGCCACCCGCATCAGTCAAACCTTTATCGTAAGCAAATGTGTGTAAAAAGCCACCATCAAAATATCCAGTAACCATTGCGCCCTGTTTAAACCCTTCCCGAACGGCTCGCTGACTGGCCATGTAGGTGCCAAGCGCATTGTTGAGCGAATGATAAAATACATTGGGAGAAACTGGCCATTCTTGCGGAAGATTTGCACCCGCATCGAGTACAATCAGCAACCGATTGGCCGACATAAACAGCGGACGAAGCAATTGGGCTGTGCGGTGGCCGATGTAAGCAAATACAATGCTTACATTTTCTTCCAACAGTAATTTTTCTGCCGAGCGGTAAACCTGCTGGCGGTCGGCACCAAAACCAATATTTTCTGAAACAATGCGAATGTCTTCGCGACCAAGCTGTTGAAGACCCGATTTTAAACCTTGGTACAAATCAAAACCAATGGTTTCGTAATACGAAGAGCGGGGCAATAAAATGCCAATGTTTTGCATAGCGTAAAGCAACAAAAAAAGGAAACACAATGCATGACCGTGTTTCCTTTTTTCAACGATTAAAAATTAGTTGCGACTTGGGAAAATCCCATATATTGCAATGGAATAGTTCATAACCAAATACGGATTCATGATACCAATTGGAGCATTTGATCCGGTAATGTCTGTTGTCCCAGAAACAACCGCTTCATCAGCTGCCATAAATTGACCACCAGTCGAACTTTCGGCCCAAACGTTGGTGTTTGATGTGCCCGGATATGCACCTGCTGCTGTACCGCTATCTGCAATGGTGCTATTTACTTTTAAATTAACGCGAACATTGTTTACGGTGTGAACGTGTGCCGGAAGGTTTGAAGTAAGCAAGGTTACCGATGTTGTTCCTGCAACTTCGCCCATCGAATGAGATGGAAGTCCTGGGCCTGTACCTTGTCCAATTGGCATGCGACCACGCAAATCAGGAAGTGCAAACGTAGTTGTACCGTTGCCACCATACGTTGTACCCAAAAGAGAGAAAAGTGCAGTATTGCTTGCGATAGACAAAATTTGGCCATTGCATTGCATGTATGATTTTGGAGCGAATTGAAAGCCAAATAATTTTACTTCGCCGATAAATGGTTCTGTTGACATGAGCGTATTTTTTTAGAGTTGAGTAAATGTTTTGTTGATTGAAATTAGTTGCGGCTTGGAAAAATTCCCTCTACTGCGATGGAATAATTCATAACCAAATACGGATTGGCAATGCTAAATGGCATACTGCTTCCGATAACATCCGTAGAGCCTGTAGCAACGGCAATATCAGGTGCCATAAACTGATTAGGAGTTGAACTCTCGGCCCAAACATTGGTGTTTGACGTGCCTGGATAAGCACCTACAGCTGTTCCACTATCGGCAATGGTAGAGTTTACCTTCAACGATACTTTTACATTGTTTATCGTGTGTATGTGGGCTGGCATATTGGACGATAAAAGTGTTGCCGATACCGCACCAGCAGCCTCACCAAGTGTGTAATCACTCAGGCCAGGGCCAGTGCCTTGGTTAATGGGTACACGACCTTGCAGATCGGGTAAATTAAACGTGGTTGTTCCATTGCCGCCGTAAGTAGTTCCAATCAACGAGAATAAAGCTGTATATTCAGCAATACTCATTGTCTGGCCTGAACAGTGCATGTAACCACGCGGTGGGAATTGAAATCCGAGGATCTTCACTTCGCCAATAAATGGTTCTGTTGACATAGTTTTTGGGTTTGTTGTTTAGTTGAAAATAGGATTCTGAAAAAAACGTTTGTATTAAAAAGAAACTTAATTGGTTTGTACTTAAAAAGGAATTACGGTAAATAAACTAATTGTTTGGTAATTAAAAAACACCACCTTGTTAAACCTGTGTAATTCTGGATTAAACGACAGAAATGAGTCTATAAACTGCTTAATAACGAGAATAAACACCTGTAAAATTCAAGGAACGAAGCGCAAATAGACCCTTTTGCTTTTGACGAAAATAGCGTGTTAGCCATTAAGTAACTATAAGGGGTAACCCTGTTTCGTCTCTTTTATGCTTTTTTTGATTGCAGGTCTTGAATGATTGCGTATGACTTATTTCAATTAAACAAGTATCATTGCTTCTCAAATAACAAGTTTCAAGTTTCAGATTTCAAGTTCCAGATTCCAGATTCCAGATTCCAAGTTCCAAGTTCCAAGTTCCAATTTCCAAGTTCCAGATTCCAAGTTTCAGATTTCAAGTTCCAGATTCCAATTTCCAATTTCCAATTTCCAGATTTCAAGTTCCAGATTCCAGATTCCAGATTCCAAGTTCCAAGTTCCAATTTCCAAGTTCCAGATTCCAAGTTTCAGATTTCAAGTTCCAGATTCCAGATTCCAGATTCCAATTTCCAATTTCCAGATTCCAAGTTCCACGTTTCAGATTTCACGTTTCAGATTCTAATCGCTTTACCTATGACCAATACTTCTGCATGCTGTTTACCCGTTCAATTTCGTCCTGCCGATTTGCTTGATGACTTGGCAAAAGCATTGCGTCTAAACTGGAATACGCATTACAATACGAAAGACTATGCCGGAACTTGGACAAGCATTTCGCTCATCTCAGCATCAGGTAACGAAACCGATACGTTTGCACTTCCTGCCACTCAATTTATAGAAACACCTTTGCTACTTCAATGCACCTACTTCAAATCAATCCTCGACCAATTTTTATTTGAAAAGGAAAGTGTTAGACTCATGCGCCTCGCACCCGGAAGCATCATCAAACCTCACCGCGACTTGGGCCTTGCCTACCGTTTCGGCAATTTTCGACTACACATTCCTATCACAACCGATGAGCAAGTGCAATTTATTGTAGCTGGTAAAACACTTCCCATGCAGATCGGCGAATGTTGGTATGCCGATTTTGATGCCGTGCACGAGGTTAACCATCACGGAAAAAACGAACGCATCCATTTGGTCATTGATGGTATTCGTAATGCTTGGACAGACACATTATTTGCACAAGCAGGATACGATTTTGAAGCTGAGAAAAAACACTTAAACAATGCACCCGACGAAAAAACAATTCGTTTGATGATTGAAGAATTAGAACGTCAAAATAATCCGAATACGGCTCAACTCATTCAACAACTTCGCTCTGGTTTGCATGGAAAATAATGTTCCTCATTTTTTGAATGATCCAAACTGGATGCCCGTTCAATTCCGGTTCGAAAATGAACAGGCCGAAATTCGGTGGATGTATTTTGGAAACATATTTTTTCACGAACCTTTTTTTGACGATACTATCATTCGTTGTAAGCAATTGCCAGAAAACAACCAGATCGTTTGGACAAGTATCGATGTTTTGCTTCGACTGGCCGATGTAGCCGATTGCATCCAGCCCGATGTATTTATTTTTCATGTTTCACGTTGTGGCTCTACGTTATTATCGCAAGCTTTTGCGTTGCGCCAAGATTGTATTGTTTTGTCAGAAGTTCCTCTGTTCGATCAACTCCTTCGTTTTTCCTTGCGCTCAGATGCTCACGTTCACGCGTGGTATGTTGCCGCAGTCCGATTGCTCGGCAGAAAACGCACCATGCAGAAAAATATACTGCTGGTAAAATGTGATAGTTGGCATGTGTTTTTTTACCAACGCATACGTGGCATGTTTCCCCGCGCTGCTGTTTCCTTGCTCACGCGCGCGCCTGAAGAAGTGTTTCAGTCGCAACTCAAATCGCCGGGCTTGCACGCTGTACATGGCATGCTCGAACCGGAATTATTTCACCTCAATCGCGCCGAACTCAACACACTTCATCCGCACCATTACCTCGCGCACGTACTTGAATTTTATCAACGCCAATTTGCCGAAATTTTGCAACACGATGCAACAGTACACTTACAAGATTATGCCGATGGCGCTGATCGTTTGATTGCCGAAATGGCCGCATTGCTCCAACTTCCACAAGACGAACATTGGATGCAGGAAATTAAAACACGGTTTCAATTTCATTCCAAAAGACCAGAACAGAAATTCGAAAAAGAGTTACACGCCGAAATCATTCCCGAAGCGATTCTTCCTGCCATACAAGCTTATCGACAATTAATTCAGGCACACAAAAAAACATAAAAACGAGGCTGTCTCAAAAGATTGGAGCGTACATATAATAAGTGCAAGCAGAGCAAAGGTTTTTATATTTCTCAGGTTTTTTTTAGAAGATTCTGTCCATAATCGAATTCCAAACTACACCACAAAAAGAAGAGGCTACCCTTTTGAGACAGCCACTTTCATGTATTTGCACGAAGGCGAACAACGTGAACACGTAAGTAGTGCTTTACGTATTTTCAATGTTTAGCACGGAGAGGTGGGAATAAAAATCCTGACCGATTTTTCATCATCTATGTCCTTTACCGTAAAATCCTCGCTGGAGCCGCACTATTCTCGGCTGTTGCCATAAAATCCTCGCTCAAGCGGCTTAAGCGAAGTCTGTCGAAACTTCATACTAGTCCGCAGCCATAAAATCCTCGCTGATGAATTTGAAAAATTAATGCGAATCAAAATCTAGCTTAACTTTTTGTCCAGTTTTTTGTTGCAAGTCCACTTATACAGACTACATGTTTTCTCTACTCAAAAGCTATTTGCTATTTTAATAATTATTTTTTATTAATTTTAACTTTCAACTATAAAACAGTATTCAATGAATCGAGCAAAAATCTTTACTGGATTTTCATAAAGTAAATCTCTCCGAGATTTTCAAGATGCATCCCCTAAGTCATTTATACTTAATACACAATCTTATGAAAAAGATGAAAATTATGCTATTCCATACTTGCTTCATTCTGCTGCAAGTAATGCAAATGAGCGCACAAACATGTGCGTCTCCAATTAGTTTAACCTACGCCACTTATGGGCAAGCACAAACGCAATCGAATGAGGAGCAATGGTTTTCTTTTGTTGCTTCGAGCAGCGAAGTATCTATTCGTTTAGAAAACCTTCCTAATTCAAATTATACGGGTCATATCCACAGATTTGCGGTACGTACAGCCAACTGTCTATCATATACAACATTAGGAAATGGTATCATTTGTCAAAACCCAGGTGCCGATTCTACCATTGAGATTTCTGTTTCCAATTTAACAACGGGAAGTACTTATCACCTTGTAACCGAGAAAGAAGAAGTTGGTTGTGCGAAATGTGCAGCCAATGCTCGTTTTGCGATTTCTATTTCGGACATTGAAGTAAACTGCCCATTTTCTTATCCAGATATTTATGTTACACCGGGGCAAGCTTACTCCGTTTATCATGGCTTCCTTGGCCCGATTGCTGGCAGCACAAGTTATCACTTACAAGCAACACAAACAAGTGGAACATTAGTTTTGAATAATTTCCTGATTGGAATGGAACATTGCGATGGCAATTTTTATACGGTTGTCAATAACTACAATGGCAATGCTGGGACAGATTTTTGCTTTGATGGGTCAAGTACTTTATACACTAGTTTTTTTATTTCGCCCAATGTCAATCCCGGCGAAATAATCTGTATTCATCTTACACTATACAAATCAGGTGGCGAAATTGCCTGTGAAACGGACTTTTGTGTTACCGTTTGTGATGACATTACGGCAAGTGCTGATGTAACAATATGTCAAGGGGCTTGTGCTACACTCACCGCAAGTGGTGGAACAAATTATGTGTGGTATGGCCCGGGAAATATTCAAGTTGGTACTGGTGCTTCGATTAATGTTTGTCCGACTTCGACAACAACTTACACCGTTCTTCCTGCAACAGGCGATGTTTGTCCAAACTTCGACAATGTCGTTACAGTTAATGTAATACCCACATTTGTTGAATTTCTTTTTACGGATCAACAATGCATGAATGCGGGTTATGCATTTAGCAATTTAACACCCAATGCTGCAGCACATCAATTTGTATGGGATTTTGGCGATGGTACACCAAATTCTACTGCTGTAAATCCTACGCATACATACACACAACCCGGCACTTATACCGTTACACTGACAGCAACAAACAATTCGTGTGTGTTTTCAACTTCGCATGTCATTCAAGTTACACCATCATCTTGTTTGCCCAATGCAAGCTACAACTGCAATTGCTGCTCTTACGATTATGATTATACGTATAACGTGTATAATATCAACTCTCAAGCCGCGTTAAATTCTTTTATGGCCACACTTGCAGCCAATAACAATAATATTTCCGTTAAAGGAACTTTGTTCATAAGCCAGAACATGGCGGTGAATTTATCTAATGTAAAAATTGCTTTTGCGCCTTATGGAAAAATCATCATCGAGAAGGGTTCATTGCTGGACTTAAATACATGCGAACTTACGGGTTTAAAAACATGCGGTACCATGTGGCAAGGCATTGAAGTTTGGGGCGATGCCACAAAAAATCAATCACAGGTTAATCCGCAAACAGGCCGCACATTTCAAGGCAAATTGGTGTTGCGTTCTTGTTTGGTTACTGATGCCCACCATGCTGTTATCTCAGGTAAACCAAGTGGTGTTGGTTTCGTAACAAGTTTTGGTGGGGGAATTGTTGACGCAACCACTACGCAGTTTACAGACAATGCTGTTGGGATTCAGTTTAGCCCTTATTTTCAATTTGTAAACACGAGTCGGATTCAGTATTGTGTTTTTTCATCGGCAACCATTCTTGATCCTGGGTATTTAACAAACAATCCTGTTGGCTACACCTACACAAACGCCTACAACACCAACTACGCCCAAGCCAACGCCCTTGGCCGCGCCAATGCATTTGTGCTCGTACATGCCTGCAAATACCTAAACATCAAAGACAATTCCTTCGACAATGCCGAATACGGCGTTTTGGCCATCAATGCCAAAATCAATGTCATTGACGGTGATGGAAACGGTGATGGAAACGATTTCAAAAACCTCAATTATGGGGTCATGGATGCCAATGTGTTTTCTACACTTTACGGAAACCGAATTGAGAAAAACCAGTTTGACCAAATGCCCAACAATGCACCCATTTACATCATTGGCGGTAGTGGTGATCGGGTTATTGAAAATGAGATTAATCCAATTTTAAACCAAAATAGCGGACTTGCGGGCATGGCTTTTTCTGGATGCCAAGGCTTGTATGTTGTGGATAATATTGTCAATAATTGCTTGGTTGGTACGTTGGCTTCGGCCACCGGAACGCAAGGCGGTTTGATTGGTTTTGCAACAAGGGGGAATGTGTTTACCAGTTGTTCAAATGGAACGATCACGATGGGTAGCAACCCTGCATTACAGATTCGTTGCAACGATTACAAAAATAACAACAACTACCTTCGCAATTGGCTGGTGAACGGTACCTTGGCCAATCAGGGAAACTTTCCAATTCTCAGCGATAAAGATCCTGCCGGAAACGATTTGAATTCGCCCCTGCCCGGCATCAATGACGAACTTTGGAGCAATAGTTTTTTCAACTACTATTACCACAACCCAAGCCTAGCATTTCCGGCCACGCAGCCCGATGTTTCGCTCTTGAATGGCAATGTCTTGACCACGGCCAATTTCATCAATACCGGTTTTGCCAAAAACAACACCTCCTGCAATCCCATTCCGTGCCAGCCACCTTGCAGCCAACTCGCGCAACTCACCACGCAGGTAAGCGATTTGCAAACCGAGCTTGGCGCCATTGTTTTAGATGGCAACCAAACGGTCAACCTGGTGGCCGCCATCAACAGCAGCATGAACGAAACCGATCTCAAGACTTTACTCTTGGCCAATTCGCCCTTGAGCGATCTGGTCTTGTTGGCCTTCATTGCCAAACTTGGCAAAACACCCGAAACGTATCGCGATGTGCTGCTCCCCAACTCGCCCGTGTCAACACCCCTGCGCCCAGCCTTGTTTGCAAGTTTGGTGGGCTTGCCTTCGGGTATTGCTGCCGAAATTCAAAGTGCGCAAACCAATTACGACAACCGCACACCCGCGCTGGTAGGTTGGGAATTGGAATCGGCCAAAAACACACGCCAACTTCTGGTCAACGAAACGGTACAGTATTATGTAGAACAAGAAGCCATAGACTCTGCCAAAAACATCTTGCTGGCCGAAACTACGTTTGGCTCAAAACAAATCTTGGTAGCCACTTATTTTAGCGAAGGCAATTACAGCGCGGCCCAAACCTTGCTCAACAACATGGTACCAAGCAAGGCCGAGGAACAAGCATTTAAAGATTTATTTTTGATGCTCTACACCGTTTACAGCAGCGGACGGAATTTTTATGAATTAACCGAAACCGAAGAGCAAACGGTGCGCACAGCGGCCACTTTGCCCACACCCAGCACCGCCCGAAGCAATGCGCGTGTTATTTTGTTTGCGGCTTTTGGCGAACCCATTCCGTTTGAGTACGACGAACTGGGCGGTAGCCGCTTGTACGCGCCAGCAACCGATCCGGCAGCGGAAAACTACCAATACCTTGGGCCAAACTACCCCAATCCGTTTACGCAAATTACGGCCATTCCGTACTTTGTACCCGAAAATTCGTCAGGAATGTTGGCGGTGTATGATGTAAATGGTAAATTAGTGCTTTCTAAACTACTGGCCGAGGGTGGAAATACGGTTGAATTGAACACCGAAAATTGGCAAGCAGGAGTGTATATGTACTCCATAAGCATCAACGGACAAGAGCAAGAGTTTCGTAAAATGATTCTCATTCGTCAATAACATGAAGCTAAAAAATCTGTTTTTATTTTTAGTTCTACTCAGTATTCCAAGTCTGACTTATAGTCAGACTTGGAATAAGTTGGGTAGTGGCACGAGCAACCCTCCTACTCGTTTAAGAACAGTTGATGGAAAGTTGCAGCTATTAGGCATTAATTCTTTTGCTGACGATACGGTAAATGGTGTTGGATTTTTTGATGGACTGAATACCGATTCGTTGATTCGGACAAGCGGTTCTGCTTATGGGTATGAAGAACTCAATGGTAAAAAATATGTTGGTGGTTCATTCAGCTATGTTGGAGAATGGCCTTTTGGCGAACCATTCACACACAATATTGCGCAATGGGATTCTACAAACGGCTGGCATAGCATGACCCCAACCATTGGCCTTGACTTTGCCGTTTACGCCATGCAAGTTTACAATGGGGAACTGTATGTGGGGGGGGGGTTTACAAACACCCAAGGCGTTGCAAATACCAGACGCATAGCCAAATGGGATGGTGCGGCATGGTCTTCTGTGGGTGGTGGTTTTATTGGTCAAGCTATAGTAAATTGTATGGCTATTTATCATGGCGAATTGTATGTAGGTGGTCGTTTGGGTTTGCCAAATAGCAATAACAATAATTATTATAACCTCGTAAAATGGAATGGCACACAATGGGATTCGGTGGGTGGAAAATTTGGCTCAGGCGAAATATCTTCTTTGTGCGTTGATTCAGTAAATGATATTTTATACATCGGTGGCGGCATTACGTATGCTGGCAATGTGCCTGTTTGGTCTGTTGCTGCTTGGGATGGCGATTCGCTATACTCGCCCGGTGGCTTGGGCATTACTTGCGGTGCATTGGCCATGACCATGTTTGAAGGAAAATTATGGGTTGGTGGTGCTTCTGTTTGTAGTGATACAACATTGGCTTTTTTTGATGGGCAATCGTGGTCTGCAATCATTCCTTCGCCAAACAGTTCGGTTACATCACTCGCAGATTACCAAGGAAATTTATATGTTGGTGGAGATTTTACACAAGTAAATGGCAATCTTCCGGCCAATCACATTGCTTGTTATGGCAATACCTGTCCTACAACGGTTGGTGTTTCTGAAATAAATCAAGTAGCGTTGAAATTCAATGTCTATCCCAATCCGGCGCATACGTTACTCACCGTTGAAACGGATGAACCCGATGTGCATTTGCTCATTCTCAGAAATGCAGTTGGGCAAGAACTTTATCGCGGTACATTTTCTGTCAAAACTACAATCGACTTGTCTGCTTTTGCTAAAGGAATTGTTTTGGCTGATGTGTGCACCGTGGATGGTACGCGGTGCTTTTCTAAAAAGGTGGTGTTGGAGTAAATTAGTGCTTTCTAAACTCCTAGCCGAAGGTGGAAATACAGTTGAACTGAACACCGAAAATTGGCAAGCTGGAGTGTATATGTACTCCATAAGCATCAACGGACAAGTGCAAGAGTTTCGTAAAATGATTCTCATTCGTCAATAACATGAAGCTAAAAAATCTGTTTTTATTTTTAGTTCTACTCAACATTCCAAGTTTGGTCTATGCCCAAACTTGGAATAAGTTGGGTAGTGGTGCAAGTAATCCCCCACTTCGCTTAAAATCGGTTGATGGGAAATTACAAATGATTGGTGTTCGTGTATTTGCAGATGATTCTGTTAATGGTGTTGGTTTTTTTGATGGGACAAATGCTGATTCACTAAGGAATGTCAATGGTACAGTTTATGATTATGCTGAACTGAATGGAAAAAAATATGTTGGAGGGCAATTTAATTATGTGGGCGACTGGCCGTTTGGATATTGGTCAACCTCTAAGATTGCACAATGGGATTCTACAAATGGATGGCATACCATGACCCCAACCATTGGCCTTGACTTTGCTGTTTACGCCATGCAAGTTTACAATGGGGAACTGTATGTGGGGGGTGGGTTTACAAACACCCAAGGCGTTGCAGACACTAGACGCATAGCCAAATGGGATGGCACAGCATGGTCTTCTGTGGGTGGTGGCTTTATTGGTCAAGCACGAGTAAATTGTATGGCTATTTATCATGGCGAATTGTATGTAGGTGGTCGTTTGGGTTTGCCAAATAGCAATAACAATAATTATTATAACCTCGTAAAATGGAATGGCACACAATGGGATTCGGTGGGTGGAAAATTTGGCTCAGGCGAAATATCTTCTTTGTGCGTTGATTCAGTAAATGATATTTTATACATCGGTGGCGGCATTACGTATGCTGGCAATGTGCCTGTTTGGTCTGTTGCTGCTTGGGATGGCGATTCGCTATACTCGCCCGGTGGCTTGGGCATTACTTGCGGTGCATTGGCCATGACCATGTTTGAAGGAAAATTATGGGTTGGTGGTGCTTCTGTTTGTAGTGATACAACATTGGCTTTTTTTGATGGGCAATCGTGGTCTGCAATCATTCCTTCGCCAAACAGTTCGGTTACATCACTCGCAGATTACCAAGGAAATTTATATGTTGGTGGAGATTTTACACAAGTAAATGGCAATCTTCCGGCCAATCACATTGCTTGTTATGGCAATACCTGTCCTACAACGGTTGGTGTTTCTGAAATAAAACAAGCTGAATTAAAATTCAATGTCTATCCCAATCCGGCGCATACGTTACTCACCGTTGAAACGGATGAACCCGATGTGCATTTGCTCATACTCAGAAATGCAGTTGGGCAAGAACTTTATCGCGGTACTTTTTCTAGCAAAACCACCATCGACTTGTCTGCTTTTGCCAAAGGAATTATTTTGGCTGATGTGTGTAACACGGATGGTACGCGGTGCTTTTCTAAAAAGGTGGTGTTGGAGTAAAAGGTTGTTTTGATTTTTCTGACAGCATCCATCCAAAAGTCATGTTGTTGCTTCGCAGGTTTTTCTCTAGCCCCGATTGTCAAGAAACAAAAAGTTAAGAAATAACCAGCTAACTTCCCCTCGCAACAAAACCGAAGCTAGTCTACGCTCCTAATGGTACTATTGAGTCCTTCCCTGATTGTGGCAGAGCAGCATGAAGAT